>NZ_JBMFGQ010000001.1:0-126784 GCF_049977265.1 Desulfurella sp.
CTGCTTTTATTTATGATACAAAAGCTAGCATTACTAATATCATTATTGAAAAAATTTTAAAAAAACCAAAAAACTAAACCAAAAAATATAGTAAATTTAAAAAAGCTATGGCTGGGGTGGGAGGATTCGAACCTCCGAATCGGGGATCCAAAGTCCCCTGCCTTACCGCTTGGCTACACCCCAAATATAAACTAATGCTTTTTAGCTTTGTGCAGCTTTGTCGCTTTCAATTGATTTATTGTATTCTTCTAAAACCTTAGATTCTAATTGCTGCCTCATTGCATTGTTTAGCGGGTGAGCTATATCTTTAAATGTGCCGTCTTTCATTTTTCTGCTTGGCATTGCGACAAAAAAGCCCTTCTTGCCATTAATGATTTTTAAGTCCCTAACCAAAAAACAGTCATCAAATGTTACAGTTGCAAATGCTTTAAGTTTTTCGTCGCCGCTTATTGGGCTAATTTTAACTTCTGTAATGTTCATACAAAAACCTTCCCTCGTTATTTAATATTGTTGCTTTCTTTATAAAGTAAGACTCGTCAAAGACAGAGATAATCTGATCTGCACTGCTTTGCGCAAAAGCAAAAATACTTGAGCCGCTGCCACAAAGTAGAGCATTTTGAACAATCTCATAAATTTTTAACTTTATATGCTCTAAAACAGGGTAGAGCTTAAATACGCTACTTTCTAAGTCGTTGTGCATAACTGCCAGAGGTCCGCCTTTATTCAATTTATCCACCAGTTTCATTCTATTGATATTGTTATGTTTTGTCAATATTAAATTGCTGTAAGCTAATTTTGTGCTAACGCCAAAAGGAGGTTTAACGATAATTATCTCTTCGGGCAAAAAAGTATAGTCAAGTTTATATGCTTTTTCGCCCCTTGAGCATACAATGCACGCGTTTTGGTATAAAAACAGCACACAATCACTACCCAAGCTTGAAGCCAAACCAACAAGTTCATCAAAGCTTAGTGGATATTCATACATTTTATTTAAAGCCAAAAGTACATATGCTGCATTTGAGCTACCCCCGCCAAGTCCTGCCTGCAGGGGTATATTTTTTTCTATATCTATCTGAACCGCATCTTTAATGTGGCATTGCTCAAAAAACGCTTTTGCTGCCTTGTAGGCTAAGTTTTGTTCATTGTTTATGCTATCTATACTTGTTAAAATGCGCAAAGTTTTTGAAGGCTTAATTTCAATAGTATCAAACAGATCAATTTTTGTTACAAGAGAAACTATATTATGGTAGCCATCGTTTCTTTTATCCAAAACATAAAGGGCTAAATTGATTTTTGCATAAGATTTGACAATCACAGGCTTCCAATCTTTTTTGCAATTTGAGCTACATTAAATTTGACTTCTTCAACATCTACATTTGTAAATTCTTTATTTTTGTAAATTATTTTCCCATCAATTATAACTGTGTCAACACTTTTTGAGTTTGCAGCGTATGACAGATAAGAAGCTGGATTATACATAGGTAGTGCTTCAATTGCATTTAAATCAAACAAAACAATATCGGCAAGCTTGCCTTCACTAAGCCCCACATCAAAAAAACCACCAAAATTTTGAAGCATTCTAACCGCAAGCTTTGCATTCATAAAAGAAGGGTTAAATAGTTTTTGAAGCAAAGCAGCGGTCCTTAACTCTTCCAATATATCCAGATTGTTGTTGCTTGCGCACCCATCTGTACCAAGCAAAACAGATACGCCTTTTTGTATCATCTTGCAAATATTTGCTATACCACTCGATAGCTTTAGGTTACTTTGAGGATTGTGTATAACATGTGCATTTTTTTTGCTTATTAAATCTATTTCGGCTTCTGTTAGATGCGTGCAATGAGCCAGGTAAGTATTTTTATTCAAAAGCCCAATCTCATCTAAAACAAAAGCACCATTTTGGCCATATTTTGATAAAATCGTGTTTACTTCATTCATATTTTCTGATAGGTGTATTTGAATATAATCATTAGAGTCGATCGTGCTCGCTAACTGCTCCAGGTCGTTTTTTTCTAAAGTATATAGGGAGTGGGGTGCAAAAGAAACTTTCACTTTTGGGTTATTTTTATATTTTTCTTTCAACTGAAGTGTCTTTTTTAAGCCTTCTTTGAAACTTGCGCAAAAAGGTGTTTCAAATGACAGCAAACCTTCGCCAATAACAACTCTTAAGCCTACATCTAAAGCGCTTTGTGCCACTTCATCTTCAAAAAAATACATATCCATAAAGCCTGTGGTGCCACATGATACCATTTCCAAACAAGCAAGCTTTGAACACCAGTAAACCATGTGTTTATCAACATACTTTGCTTCAAGCTTAAAAATCTTATCAAGCCAATCCTGCAAACTAAGATCGTCCTGATAGCCCCTAAAAAGTGTCATGGCAGCATGTGTATGAGCGTTAAAAAAACCAGAAACTGCAAGTTTGTCGCTGGCATCAATTATGATAGTATCAGGCGGTAAATCAACTTTAATGTCGCTTTGGACTTTTAGAATCCTATTTTCTTCAATAAGTATGGATGTTCTAAATCCGTCTAAGTTAAGTGCGTTTTTTATTAAAATCATTTTTTAACAAAAAATCATCAAGCAAAATAGATAGTTTTTTTGAGGCTAAATTTGCTTGATTAATTACCTCCTCTATGGGTATTTTGCCCATACAATCGGGTTTATTTACATTGGTTATGATAGATACCCCAAGCACATCAATACCAAAAAATCTTGATACTATCGTCTCATTTATAAGGCTCATTGCTACGCAGCTTGCACCAATCAACCTTAAAAATCTTGTTTCAGCAGGTGTCTCAAGCGATGGACCGCTAACACCAACATATACACCTTCTTTTAAATCTATTGAAAGACCTAAAGCACTTTCTTTAAGTTTTTCTATATAATATGGACTGTATGCATCAACCATATCAACAAATTTATTATCAGAATCAATACCTATTAGGGGATTTGTATTTGTTAGGTTTATGTGATCTCTTATAACCATTAAATCACCTTTTTTAAAAAACGGATCAAGGCCTCCTGTTGAATTTGTAAGTATCATAAGCTTTGGATCAGTTTTGCAAAGGATCTCAGGCAAAGCCCTGAGTTTTGAAGGACTTAAGTCTTCGTAGTAGTGGAAACGACCATTTGCTACAATAATGCGCAAATTGTTACCTTCAAATATTTCAAAATAGCCTTTATGAGAAGAAGTTGTAGGTTTTGGCAAATCAAACTCACTGTAATTTATCTGCTTTTTCTTTGTAAATGATTTTAAATCGATTTTTATACCGGTACCTGTTATGATACAAATATCAGATTTTCCAAGTTTACTTTCCATACAACTGCCTTATGCTTTGAGGTAGTTTTATAGGCTTTGAGTCTTTTATAAGGGCGGACAAAATATCTACCGTTGCGCGTATTTCTTTATTTACAAGCAAATTAAACTTTAATGTTAAACTGGCGTTTTTAACTTCAGAAACCTCAACATCTACCTCAACATATTCTCCTAAATATATAGGCTTTTTGTAGTATGCATTAACGCGGCTAACTACAAGCAAAACCCCTTCATTGTGAAGTTTAAACAAATCTATGCCATTTTGTAAAAAAAACTCCTGTTTTGCGCGCTCGCATAATTTTAAGTAATTCGCATAATAAACAACACCACCTGCATCCGTATCATCATAGTAAATACGCGTTTTGTAGCTAATCATTTTGTAACCTTTCTTTTGTATATTTTTTGCCAAGCTCCACACCTGGCTGATCAAATGGGTTTATTTTCCAGAACTCTCCAACTTTTGCTGTTGTAATCATGAGAGAACAAAAAAATGCACCTAAAGTAAACTCGTCTATTTTTTCAAGAAAAATCTCGGCGGTTGGCACATTTGACTCATCAAGGGCTTTTATTGTTGATTGTTTTTCAATCTCCATAATTTTTGCAATGGATTTGCCTTTTAAATAGTTAAATGGCTCATAAGCTTGTTCAATTGTGTAATCAACATCTGAGATTGTATCCAAAAATACAATAAGCTTATCTTTTATGCCTTCCTGATAAAGTTGCAACTGAGAATGCTGATCTGTTGTGCCAAGTGCTTTTATGGGGGTTTGGCCAAGGTTATTTTTACCAAGGCTTTCTGCCCAAAGCTGCCTAAACCAATCAGCAACTTCATAGAGTCTATCTTTATATGCAAACATAACAAATACTTTACACCTATCATATGTACTTACAACAAGGTTTGCTAAATCTATAGGGAACCCCCACTTATCGCGTGTTTTTCTTACAGCTTCTTTTGCCCCTTCAATGTAGGATGCTATATCAAACCCAAAAAAAGCCATAGGTAAAAGTGCAACACTTGTAAACGCACTGTAGCGTCCACCCACTTCTTTTGGTATGTCAAATATTTTGTAGTTGTTTTGCGTGCCAAATTTTCTCAAAAAAGTATCTGTATTGTCTGTACTTATTACAATATTTGCATTTTTAACATGTTGCTTTATGACAAATAATTGCGATAGGGTTTCTATGGTAGATCCAGATTTTGACACAACATGAAAAACAGTATCGGCTGGGTCAAGCTCCAATACCGTCTTTAGTCTTTGTGGGTCAATATTATCCAGGCAAAAATACCTTTTATCTGGTTTTTCTTTTTGTAAAAAAGAAATGGCGGCGCTTGCTGCCAAAGCAGAGCCGCCTATGCCTAATTGAACAAAATTTCTTACTTTAAGAGATTTTGCAAAACTAACCATCTCTTCGATATTTGCCTTGCACAAGTTTTGAGAAAATGCATAATTAACGCTTGTATCACTAATGAGTTTTTGATAGCTAACACCGGTTTTAAATACTATATTATTCATTTTTCACACCCTAAAGGCACTGCCAAGTACCTCTTTGTTTTTTCGCTCATACATCTTTATAAGCTCGTCGCGCGCTGGTCCCAAATATTTTCTTGGGTCAAACTCAGATGGATTTTTTGCAAAAAATTCCCTTATTTTTGCTGTCATTACAAGCCTACCATCTGTATCAATATTTATTTTGCACACAGCCGATTTTGCAGCTTTTCTTAATTGATCTTCGCTTACACCTATTGCATCTTCTAATTTGCCACCATAAGCATTAATCATATCAACATACTCTTTCAACACACTTGAAGCCCCATGAAGCACAATTGGAAAACCAGGAATACGCTTTTCTATTTCTTCTAAAATATCAAATCTTAAAGGCGGTGGTTCTTTACCTTTTTCTACTTTAAACTTGTATGCGCCATGGCTTGTGCCTATAGCTATTGCAAGTGAGTCAACTCCAGTTTTTTTGACAAAATCTTCAACATCATCAGGATTTGTATAAATATGCCTGTCAGATGACACATCTTCTTCTATGCCAGCCAATACACCAAGCTCACCTTCTACACTTACATCATACTTATGAGCGTAATCTACCACCTGTTTTGTAATAGCAACGTTTTCTTCATAAGGAAGGTGAGAACCGTCTATCATAACAGACGAAAAACCAAAATCTATACAGCTTTTGCATAATTCAAAACTATCACCATGATCTAAATGCAGACAAATTGGTATTTCTTTTAAATTTTTAGATGCTGCAAGCTCTTTTGCAAACTCAACAGCACCTTGACCCATCCATCTCAAAAGCGTTTGATTGGCGTAATTTCTAGCACCTTTTGACACCTGCAAGATTACAGGTGATTGTGTATTTACGCATGCTGTAATAATTGCCTGCAATTGCTCCATATTGTTAAAATTGTAAGCAGGCACTGCATAGCCGCCTTCAAAGGCTTTTTTAAACATATCTTTCGTGTTTACAAAACCAAGCTCACTGTAGTGAACCATAATTTCACCTCCAGCTTTATTTTTTTCCGTTTAGCAGGTTTTCAATGCGCATCTTTTCCATCGTAAGCTTTAATAAATCATCCTTGTGAACAAACTCAACTACTTTTGGCAAACGGTAATTTGAAACATTTTCACATGCTATAATGTGTATATTCGAGTTGTCATTGTGGTCACAGATATTAAAAAAATTTTGTGTAAAGTATATAAGGTTATTTTCATAGAGCAAAATACTGTCTTTTTTTGGTATGTTTAATTTTTCTAAATCTGCATTCGTAAATTTAACACCACTCATATAATCTTTTACATACAAATCATTGCCATTTATATATATACCATAGAGCGCAAAACCCAACGGGCTTGCAATGTCAATTGTCGAATTTGTAGGCGATATTCTAAAAAATCCATCAATGTTTCTTACCTTTGTTTTGGCTTTAAAAATACCTGTAGCAGCTGTGGACATTTGAACGGTATTTTCTTTTGGCTTTGGTATGCTAGCACAGGAATTTAAAAAAAATACAAATGAAAAAAGTAACAATAAAGCCTTCATATAACTTCCTTTATTCAAAACTTATCGGATAATGACCGCTAAAACAAGCAAAACAATATCCGCTGTCGCCTACTATTGATTTTAAATCTTCAAGCGATAGGTAGGCTATGGAGTCAGCCGTAGCGTACTTTGTAATTTCTTCAATTGTATGGCTTGACGCAATAAGCTCAGTTTTGGTCGGTGTATCAATACCATAAAAGCAAGGATGCGTAACAGGCGGACTTGCTATGCGCAAATGCACTTCTTTGGCACCAGCATTTCTTATCATTTTAACAATACGCCTGCTTGTTGTGCCTCTTACTATAGAATCATCCACAACCACCACTCTTTTGTTATTTAATACATCACTAGATGGATTAAGTTTTAGCTTTACACCAAAGTGTCTAATGGAATCAGTAGGTTCTATAAATGTTCTGCCTACATAATGGTTTCTTATAATACCCATCTCAAATGGCAAGCCAGAAGCTTGTGCATATCCTATTGCTGCTGGCATGCCAGAATCTGGTACAGCTATTACTATATCAGCATCCACACCCGAAGTTAAAGCAAGTTTTTGACCTATTTTTTTTCTAATTTCATATACGTGATTATCCCACAGGTAAGAATCAGGTCTTGCAAAATATATGTGTTCAAAAACACACCTATAAGAATTCTCCTTTTTAAAAGGCTTAAACGAATTTACACCATATTTATCTACCTTAACTATCTCACCACTTTCAAGCTCTCTGATGAATTTTGCGCCAATTAAATCAAATGCACATGTTTCGCTTGCAAAACAACACGAATCGTTTAATTCACCTATTGCTAAAGGTCTAAAACCCCATGGATCTTTTACAGCATACAAAATATCATTAAATAAAATCACAAGCGAAAAAGCGCCTTTTAGCTGACTTAAAGCACCAATTAGCCTTTCGTCAAAAGAACCTTTTTGTCTTGCTATTAAATGAATAATAACTTCTGTATCGCTATTTGAGCTAAATATAGCACCATCACTTATGAGTTTGTTTTTTATGTTTTGTGCATTGGTTATATTTCCATTATGAGCAATGGCAATATCGCCTAAATCAAAACTTGCGGTCAAGGGCTGTAAGTTTACTAAAGAAGAATCGCCGCTTGTTGAGTAACGGGCATGACCTATGCCAATATCGCCTTTTAAGTTTTCTATATCTGCTTTATCAAAAGCTTCCAATACAAGTCCACGCGAACGCTTTTTATAAAAAACACCATTATGCCTTGTTACAATCCCACAACCCTCCTGGCCTCTGTGCTGCAGGGCATGCAAACCCAAATACACATAATTTGACGCTTCTTTTATATTGTATATGCCAAAAACTGCGCAATGCTCGCTTAGTTTATCAAATGGGGCTCTCATTTAGATTTTATTCCAAGCACATCGTTCATGTCGTAAAAGCCAGGCAATTTATCAACTACCCAGGAAGCTGCCTTGAGAGCACCTTTTGCAAAGACATCGCGTGAAGATGCTTTATGTGTAATTTCTATACGTTCTGCATCGCCTGCAAAAATCACAGTATGCTCACCTACTACATCACCGCCACGAAGAGCCATTATGCCTATTTCGTTTTTTGCCCTTGGTGCTTCGCCCACTCTGGAGAATTTTGCATTTTGCTCAAAACTTATGCCCAAACCTTCTGCTACTTTTTGACCTAGCTTTAAAGCAGTTCCACTTGGAGCGTCTTTTTTTGCCCTATGGTGCATTTCTACAATCTCTACATCAAAATCACTACCCAAATACTTAGCTGTTTCTTTTACAATCTCAAACAGTATATTTACGCCTAAGCTCATATTTGGTGCCATAACTATAGGGCACATTACAGATAGCTTTTTTATTTGCTCAATGGAAATCTCGTCACAGCCTGTTGTGCCAATTACAATTGATTTTTTATTTTCACATGCACACCTTACGTTTTCAAGTGTGGCTTTACAATTTGTAAAATCTATAACACAGTCACCTTGATCTATACAATCTGATAATTTTTCGCTAACCTTTACATTTATTGGAGCAATCCCCAATAGACTGCCTATATCTTTTCCTGCGCAATCGGTGTTTGCTTCAGTTGCCCCAACAAGCTTAAATTTGTCAGTCTGAATAGCAAGTGTTGCAATGCGTCTGCCCATTTTGCCACATATGCCGCAAACTATTAAATTAATCATAGTTTATCCACCCAAAAATTCGTATTCTTTTAACATAGTTTTTAGTTTTTCTTTGTTTGTATTTGACATTTTGCACAATGGCAATCTAAACTCTTCTTCTACAAGGCCCATGAGTGCCACAGCTGTTTTTACAGGTATAGGGTTAGTTTCAATAAACATCATCTGGTGAAGCGGATACATCTTGTGGTGGAGTGTTTTGGCTTTTTCAAGATCGCCTGACACAAATGCATCATATTGCGCGCTAACCATTGCGGGTGCCACATTTGATGTTACAGAAATAATACCAGAGCCACCTAGAGAAAGCATCGGCAAAGTCAAAAAATCATCCCCACTAATTACACTAAAGTTTTCTTTTGACTTTTCAATGATTTCTGATACCTGGTTTAAAGAGCCGCTTGCTTCTTTTATGCCTATAATATTGTCAATCTCGCTAAGCCTTGCCACTGTATCGGGCAAAATACTAACTGACGTTCTACCTGGTACATTATATATAACAACGCCTATATCAACAGCATCTGCTATTGCTTTATAGTGCTGATATAATCCTTCCTGTGTCGGTTTATTATAATATGGCGTTACAGATAAAATTGCATCAGCGCCCAAACTTTGAGCCAGTTTTGCCATTTCAATAACTTTTTTTGTATTATTGCTGCCAGCACCAGCAAGAACACCTACCTGACCTTTGCATTCTTCAACGCATGAGCCAACAACTTTTTCGTATTCATTTAAATCCAGCGTTACAGCTTCTCCTGTAGTACCACATGGCACAATACAATCAATACCATTTTCGATTTGTCTTTTAATTAAATTCCTGAATGATACCTCATCAAACTTGCCGTTTTTGAATGGAGTTACAATAGCCGTCATAGCGCCTTTTAGTTCAAACATATACAACCCCCTTTATTTTAATAATTCCAAGCTTCGTCAATCATAGTGCCCACAAAACTAAGCATGCTATCACCTTCTAAAAATACCATGTCTATGGGCTCACTGGATTTATTGTCTTTTATTTGAAAATACACTTTAAGAATTTTCCCAGAACGAGTTCTAACCTCAACGGGCGATATTGCTTTGTTTGTAAGTCCGCTAATTAAACTCGAGGCAGTTGCACCTGTGCCACAAGCTAAAGTTTCTGCTTCTACGCCACGCTCATATGTGCGAATGGCAATTGTATTATCATCTAAAACCTTTACAAAGTTAACATTTGTGCCTGCTGGAGCAAAAATTTCATGATAACGATACTTTGCGCCAAGTTTTTCTACATCTACAGCTTCTATATCATCAACAAATATCACAAGGTGTGGCACGCCTGTATTTATAAAATACATTCTTTGATTATCAAGCTCAACTGTTTTGTAATCTGTAGGTTTGGTAAGCTGCACTTTGACTGTATTTATGCCTACGATTTCACCATAAATCTTACCTGCACCTGTTAAAAATGTAGTTTTTGTATCGTTTATTATTCCTTTTAGATAGGCAAAACGTACAGCGCATCTTGAACCATTACCGCACATTGAAGCAATGGAGCCATCACTATTATAAAATTGCCATGCAAAATCGCAATCTGGCTCATCTGTATTTTCTATTAGAATAACACCATCTGCGCCTATTGATAAGCCTCTTTTGCATATGCGCTTTACAAAATCTTCTATTTTTAAACCGATATTTTCTACAACATGCTCTCTATTGTCTATTAAAATAAAATCATTACCTGAGCCGTTCATCTTAAAAAATTCAATTTTTCGCATTAAATAGTTTCCCCTCTAATTAAATCTTCGAATGTTTCTCTTGCTCTTACCAGTTTTACTTTATCTTTATCCACTAAAACTTCAGCTAGTTTGCAGCGCGAATTGTAATTGCTTGCCATAGTAAAACCGTATGCTCCACTGCTAAATATACTAACTAAATCGTTTCTTTCAAGACTTTCTATTTCTCTTGATCTTGCAAAAAAATCGCCGCTTTCGCAAATTGGACCGACAATATCAGCTGTGATTTTTTGGGCATTCTTTTTTACTACCGGTTCGATTTTGTGGTATGCATCGTACAAACTTGGTCTAATAAGATCATTCATTGCACCATCTACAATGATAAAATTTTTACCTTCATTTTGTTTTCTATACAGGACTTTTGTAACAAATATGCCACCATTTGCAACTAAAAACCTGCCAGGTTCCAGTACAATTAAACTATCTGGAAAATCTTTAAATGCTTCATTGATAAAATTTGTATACTGTTCCAAATCCGGTTCTTTTTCGTTTTCATAAACCACACCAAGCCCACCACCTATATCTATAATATCAAGTTTTATACCCAAAGAAAGTAACTCTCTCATAATATGCGCTACTTTTATTTGCGCTTCAAAAAATGGAGATACGTCTGTAAGCTGGCTTCCAATATGGAATTGAATGCCTTTAATACTAATGTGCTTCATTTGAGATGCTTTTTTGTATGCATCTACAATTTGTGTGTATGATATGCCAAACTTGTTTTTCTTTAAACCTGTTGATATATATGGATGAGTTTTTGGATCAACATTTGGGTTTACTCTAAAAGAAACCGGTGCAGTCTTGTTTAGCAAACAAGCAACTTTTTCTATTTCTTCTAACTCTTCAAATGATTCAATATTAAACATTAAAATGTTATTTTCAAGAGCATATTTTATTTCATCTGGCGTTTTGCCAACACCGCTAAAGACGATTTTTGTCGTATCAAGACCGGCTTTTTTTGCCCTAAAAATCTCTCCAGCAGATACCACATCTGCGCCTGCGCCTAATTTTGCAAATGTGTTTATAACAGCTAAGTTACTGTTTGCCTTAAGTGCAAAGCATATTAAGTGCCTTCTTGAAATTTTTTCATCAAGTTTTTTATATTGAGTTTCAAAATGACTTTTACTGTAAATATAAAGTGGCGTTTTAAACTCTAAAGCAATGTCTGCTACCTTCATATCTTCTACATAAAGCTCGTTATTTTTGTAATAAAACATCAATACCCCCTTATTTAGCCTTAAGTATTATTTTAATTAATATTACTTAATTTGCAAGAAAAATTTATACAAGACTTGACAAAGTAAAGCTAAAGCTTTATGTATTTAAATATGAAAATCCTGCATTTAGATACACAAAAAGGCTTTAGAGGCGGCGAGCAGCAGCTAATATACCTAGCGCAAGGCTTAAGAGAGCTTGGTATAGATTCTATTATTGCCGCTAAGGATGAGCTATACAAAAAGGCAAACGCAATGGGTTTTGAAACAATAGACTCAAGTAATTTAAAGCAATTATTAGGTGCAGCAAAACAATGCGATATTCTGCACGCTCATGCTTCAAAAGCGCATACTCTAGGCGTTTTTCTTAAATTATTAACAAAAAAACCACTTGTATACACAAGAAGGGTGGATTATAAACAAAAAAAGATATCAAAACTTAAGTATTTACTAACAGACAAAGTAGTGTGTGTTGCAAAATCTATCGAAAATGATTTATATAAAAACTTTCACATTCAAGCAGAAACTATTTACAGCTCTGTAGATTTTGACTTGATTGACAAAGTATATACAAAAAAAGTAGAAACTATTAAAAAGCAATATGGACCCTTAATAATTGGAAACATTGGAGCGCTAACTGCTCAAAAAGATCACAAAACTCTAATTGATGCAGCAAGCCAGCTTGATAAAAGCTATACTTTCCTGATACTTGGCGAAGGAAATCTAAAGCAAGAGTTAGAAATTTACGCAAAACAAAAAGGTGTTAACAATATTGTGTTTTTGGGTTTTAGGGATGATATACAAAACTATCTGGCTGCATTTGATTTGTTTGTAATATCATCTGAGTATGAAGGTCTATGCTCAAGCATACTTCAGGCATTTTTATTTAAAGTACCTGTTGTTGCAACAAATGCTGGCGGAGTAAGTGAGCTTATTGGTGATAACCAGAGGGGCTTGTTGGTACCAATCAAAGATTCTCAAAAATTAGCTTTTGCAATTAAAAAATTGCTTTCAGAAAAAGATTTTTCGCAAACACTTGTTAATCGAGCATTCGATTTTGTCAAAGATTTTAATTATAAGATTACATCTAAAAATTATCTTAATATATACAAAATGCTTGTAAATAGAGTTTGATTTTAAAAGAAATTTTGTATAGAATGCCTTTTGGAGAAAAATTTGCTTATTGATGATTTAAAATTGCCTGTATCTTACTTTAAAAGCATAGAATTTACAATGCAAGTAGGGTGTTCTGTAGGGTGTAACTTTTGTCCCCAGGGCGTGTTTGTAAAAAACTACAGATCAAATATAAAAAGCTTTACACTTGAGAGTTTCAAAAAGGCACTAAATAATATAAAAAATTCTACCATAGAAGAAATAAAGTTTAGTGGCTTTAGTGAACCTTTGGAAAATGCATATATTTATGATTGTATCTTAGAAGCTTACAAAGAAGGATTTCGTGTTGAGTTAATAACAACATTAAAAAACTTTTCCAAAGCAGGCTTTGAAACAATCAAGAATTTACCTATAAAATGTCACATAAGTATTCAGCCTCCCAATTTAAACAACAGGAAGGGTCTAAACGATGCGACAGCGTGGAATAATGTAGAACAATTATTGTCTTTGAACCCAAAATGCTATCTTGTATTTGGGTGTTTGGATAACGGACTGACACAATCAATGAAAAATGACTTAAAAAGCATTGAAAATAAACTCAATATATCAATAAAATATGAAAGATACACAACAAGGGCAGGATACATGGGCTCTATTTTGAAGACAAATCCACACAAAAAGCTTATTTGTAAACACAATTTAGGTCAAGTTGCTCTGCCAAATGGTGATTTAGCTTTATGCTGTATGGACTTTGGCTTAAAGCATATTGTTGGAAATATTTTTAGCGAGCACTACACAGATATTTTAAACAGCGAAAAGCTTAAAAACATAATACAAATAATGCTTGGTCAAAAAGAAGGCGAAATTTTGTGCCAAACCTGCGAGTATGCAAAAGCAATACCAGGCTTCTTAAGTCCTAAATGTTATGCAAACGCGCGAGAGTCTTTTAAAAATCTCCGCGATAAACTTGTCCCCAAAAATAGTTCAACCAGAAAAAAGCTTGATGCGCTATTTAGATAATTAAACCAGATTTAAAGAGGCTTTTGCATCTATTAAATCAAAATCAAATGTGGCAAGATCCATCCTGAATTGAGCAGCTTTTGCTATCATCAAAGCATTATCAGTACAAAGACTAATTGAAGGCAAATATAAATTTAAATTATTTTCCGTGGCAAGTTGACTCATCTGTTGTCTAAGTAATGAATTCGCACTAACACCACCTGCCAATACAAGTCTACTTATTTTATATTTTTTTAATGCTAAAAGTGTTTTTTCACACAATACATCAACACAAGCCTTTTGGAACGAAGCTGCTACATCGCATATAAAAGTTTTTGACAGGTCTTTTGATTTTTCGACAAGGTTTTTGACATATGTCTTAACACCACTAAAGCTAAAATTAAGCGTGTTCTTTTGAGACAAACCCTTTGGAATTCTGAAACTATAAGGATTGCCATTTTTTGACAATCTGTCAATAACTGGACCGCCAGGATAGCCAAGCCCAAGAATCCTTGCTACTTTATCAAAGGCCTCCCCGACCGCATCATCTAAGGTTTTCCCAAGTAATTGATACTTGCCGAATTTTTCTACCAGAAAAAGATGCGTATGTGCACCAGAAACAATAAGAACAATAAACGGAAAATCTATGTCATTTTCAATAAAGTTTGCAAAAATATGACCTTCTATGTGATTTATCGGTATTATGGGCAAATGGTATCTATATGCTAAACCTTTCGCATAACTTACACCTACAAGTAATGATGGCAAAAGTCCAGGACCAATCGTAACTGCAATAAAATCTATATCTTTTATATTACACTGAGCTTGTTTTAAAGCTTCCTTTGTAGCCTGATCAATATTTTCAAAATGGGTTCTAGCAGCCTGTTCGGGCATTATGCCCCCATATGCTTCGTGGACAAAATTTTGCGATATAACTATGTTTGATTTTTTGCCTTCACCCAAAATTGCACAAGATGTATCATCGCAAGATGTATCAAACGCCAAGATTATTGACATTGAATCAAGTTCTCCTTAATATCTTTAAGGTATGGCTTTAGTTTATCTTTTAAATGAACAATAGCTTCATAATCTACAATATTGTCATGTCCAATAACTATAACATTTTTGCCTTGCTTTGCAATTTTTATTGCATCAAGTAAATTATGTTTTACATAATTAAAACGTTTCTTATTATCTATAAACATATCCCGTACAGCGTAAGGTACTTTGTATCGACAAGCAAGTTTGTAGCCTACACTATTTGGTGTAGTCAGGCTATCCACAAAAAAAAGGTTATGTTGTTTCAAAAACTCCATAACATCGCTCATCTTAGCTGAGCTTTGCAAGAATTTTGAACCCATGTGGTTATTAAAACCGCTTGCACAAGGGATATTGCGCATAGCCCTGTCTAATTGTTCAAATATATCTTTTTTTGAGTCAGACACTCTTAGAAAAAGTGGATAATTATTATTTAAATACTTATCTATAGACTCGCTTGGCATATGCAGCATTACAGTATATCCCTTTTTACAAAAATCACCCGACATATGAACAAAAGGTGTATCTGGTATAAAAGAAAAGGCTAAAGGCAAATTGATATCCAGAAATTTTTGCATAACATAGTGATCATAGCCCATATCGTCGATTATTATAGAAATACTGCCCCTAGCAAAAGAAAGTTTAGGAAACAATAAAAAGCTTAGAAAGAGCCATAAAATGAAGCTCTTCCCAAGCAAAATATTTATTTTTTGGGCCATTCTGCAATCTGGGCTTTCAATATATTAATAGCTGTTAAAAGCTGGAAGTCCTGAGTAGTTTTTGGCTCTTGAATAACTTTCTGTGGTTTTGATTGTTCTATTTCGTTGCTTGTTAGATGATTAATAAGGTTTTCTTCTCTTAGGGCATAGCCAAAATCTTCCTGCTCAACTTTTGCCGGTTTTACTTCAACATTTGGCACAATTCCGACCGCCTGTATGCTATGGCCATCTGGCGTATAGTATTTAGCTGTTGTAAGCCTTAAAGCATAACCATCCTCAAGCGGTATAATGCTTTGCACGCTACCTTTCCCAAAACTCCTTGTGCCTACAATCACAGCTGTTTTGTGGTCTTTCAAGCAGCCTGCTACAATTTCTGCAGCAGAAGCAGTTCCAGAATTAATTAACACAGCAATAGGCATGTGTGGCACTTTTTCATCTTTTGCATAAAATACCTGATCGTCGCTTTTATTTCTGCCTTTAATTGACACAATTACACCTTTATTTACAAAAAGGTTTGATACGCCAATTGCTTCGGTTAATAAACCGCCCGGGTTGTCCCTTAAATCAATTACTAAACCTTTGATGCCTTTTTTCTCTAGCGTACCAAGAGCATTTTCAACTGCTTTTGTTGTACCATCCTGGAATTGGATAATCCTAATATAGCCTATGCCATCTAAATCTTTATAATCCACACTTTTTATGTGTATAATTTCTCTTTTTATATTAAATATCAATGGTTTTTTTTCATTTTTCCTTCCTACTACAAGCCTCACTTCTGAGCCCACTTTACCTCTTAATAGCTTTACAGCTTCATCCAAACTCATGCCAAGCGTGCTTTTGTTGTTAATCTGCAAGATGATATCTCCTGCTTTAATACCTGCTTTGTAGGCTGGTGTTCCTTCGATAGGTGTAACGACTGTTATCAGTCCATCTTTTAGCGTAATTGATGTACCAATACCACCAAACTCTCCTGATGTAGATACCTGCAAATCTTTGTATTCTTGTGGTGTCATAAATGCGGAATGCGGATCAAGCGAGCTTACCATGCCTTTTGTAGCATTTACTATAAGTTCTGACGGGCTTACTTTATCCACATACTGAGATTGAATAATTGCCAAGACTTGTGAAAACATTTTTAAATCATTATATTGATTTGATGTAGCATCTGATGGTGTAACACGAAAACTCAAAATAGCAGTAGCAATAATAATTAGGCTAACGACAATGCCTACTAAGTATAAAAAGCGGTTTTTCATAAACCTAACCTCCTAAATATCTTCTATTTATAAAATTAAGTGGATTTACCGGCACAGAACCTCTTCTTAGTTCAAAATGCAAAATATCTCCGCTTAAATGACCAATTATTTGACCTTCTTGAACCATCTGACCCTTTGATACATTTGGATTAACATGCGCATAAATGCTGTAATAGCCATTTAAATGATTAATAATTATAACACCCCCAAGACCCGGCAAGTTTCCAACGTAGTCAACTTTGCCTTTGGCTATAGAGCGCACCGGGCTACCACTTGTTGCTTTAATATCTATACCATCGTTGCGCGTTTGCACATTAAATACATTATTTGTCTGAACACCAAAATTATCTACTACAACGCCTTCAACGGGCGGCCTTAACCCGGTATGCATGTTTTCAAGCCTCATTTGGCTTTCTTGCTGTTGTTTTTGGAGCTCTTGAGCTTTTTTTAGTTGTTTTTCTTTCAGTAATTTTGCCTGCTCAAGTTCTCTTTGACGCCTTAGCTCCTCTTGCTTTTTAATTTCTTCTTGTATAACTTTATTTAAAACTACCTGTAGATAATTTCTCTGCCTTTGCAGGTTTACAATATCTCTAATATAGGCTTGTTTTAATTGAGATGCTTGTTTGGCTAAAATATCCATTTTGTTTTTTTGGTCTATCTGGATATTTTTTTGCTCGCTTATTTTTTTGGTTAACTTCATTTGACTCGATTTCTTGGCAAGCAATTCTTGTTTTTGTTTATTTAGTAAAACCTGATGTTCCATATATGATTTGATACGCTCTTGCAGGTAATGTGCAATTTTTTTATTCATATACTCATAATACAAGCCTTGAGGAAAATATTTTTCCACATTATAAAAGTAATAATAAGCTTTTAGCGATTTAGCGCTTTTTGCTTTTTCTTCGTTTAATTTTTTTGTTAGCTGATCAATGCTTTTATTTAATTCATCAATCTCGGAAGATAGTTTTTTTAAATTTGCTTCGTTTTCATTAAGTTTTTTTTGCAAAATTTGCACTTTGGCACTTAAATCTCTTAAATTATTTATATAAGTAATGTATTTTTTTTCAGCCAAATTGTAGTGGTATTGTTTATTAGATATAGTTGTATTTATATATTTAATCTTGTTTTCTAATTCTTGTTTTTGGCTGGCAAATACTACTGTGCTGCATACAAGTATTATTAAAACAGTCCATGCTGCGCTAAATTTTTTCATCTTCAATAAAAAATACAAACAAGCTCAAAATTATAATAATAATTAATGATAAAATTATATTAGCAGCACCACTTATTCCAAATGAAAGTACAATATCATTTTGATAATTTGGGACAATATTTACATAATTTACATATAAAAACATGCCACCAGCGCCTAAAATACAGGCAAATATACTGGCCAAAAGCCACGATAAAAAATTTTGATTTAAGAACACAAAAAATATCCTTGCTCTTTTAATGCCAAGCAATTTTAGTTTATCGAATGTATAACGTTTATGTTCATAAGTAATTTTTAAAAGTAACGATAAAATAATAATTTCCAATAAAACAAATATGCCAAGCAAAATGTAGGCAAATTCTTTAAAAGCTGAGTAAGTTTGACTGATGTTTGCGAATAAACCTTTTGGTATGCGCACTTCATCGACTAGCGGGTTTGATTTAAGTGTCTTTTCCATATAACTTATGCTGGACACATCGGCTGCAAATTTTGGTTTTAAAAAAATTTCTAGAGAATATGGCAAAGGATTTTCGCTAAACTGTTGTTCCGGTAAGTTTAATTTTGACAGTATATCCGTTAAAGCTGCCGACTTGTCAATAAACTTAATTTGTTTTACTGATGCTTGTTTTTTTAGCGACTGTGTAAATTGCAAAGCTTGATTTTTTGTAACATTATCTTTAAAAAATACGAAAACAGGCACATTAGAACGTCTTGCATCCAAATAATCATTTACAGTGTATAATATAGATGCACAAAGACTAATAATGATCAAAAAAATCAATACGACAAACGTTATAACTAACTTGGTAGAATCTTTTTTCATTGGACACCTACACTACACTTACTGAAAATATCCAGACTATCAATGGATTCTATTGGCGTAAAATTTGTAAAAACAATTGTCATTTTATAATCATTGTTTAGCTTTCGAAGTATAGAAATTAATTCTTGAAAACTTTTGTAATAAGAAAATGGCTCATCAAGTAACACGAGAGGCGCTCTTAGAGCAAGTATACGAGCTAAAGCAAGTCTATACTTTTCTGATATCGACAAATTAAAAATTTTAGTATTAAGCAAATTGCCCAAATCAAAGAAATCGATAGATTCTTCCAAGTATTGTTTTCTCTTTAGCAATTTTGTTATTAAATAAAGGTATTGTTTTGCAGTCATGTTGTCGATAAGTCCAAAATCGTCAAACACTATACCCATATGCTTTCTTAAATGTATTAATCTTGAATACCTTATGTGATTTAAAGATTCACCGAAAATTTTTACATCACCACTTGTTGGCTTTTCAAGCCTGCAAATTAACTTTAACAGTGTGGTTTTACCACATGCAAAACCGCCGCTAATTTGTACAAGTTGACCTTCTCTTATATAAAAATTGATATTTGAAAATACGCATCGATCACTATAAAATTTACTAACATCAACAAATTCAATCATTTTTTAAGCTCTTTTTTATATTATCTTTTAGGCTGTTTACACTAAAACCATACTCACAAAACAAATCAGTCGAGGTTCCAGATTGACCAAATCTATCATTAATGCCTAACCTCACAACCTTTTTAGGCAAATTCTCACTTAAAAACTCACATATTACACTACCAAGACCGCCAATAATAGAATGCTCTTCCAGTGTAAAGACCATTTTAGAGTTTTTTGCACAGATATAAATTGTATGCTCATCTAAAGGCTTAATCGTGCTAACATTCACCACACCTATATTAATATTTTCCTGTTCAAGCTCTTTTGCTACCTGTAGTGCAAGCTCCAAAACTATACCACATGCAAAGATATAAGCATCTGTGCCTTCCTTTAAAATATATGCTCTGCCAATTTCAAAATCATGCGTTGTAAAATTAAGTGATTTTTCTCTTGAAGTTCTAAAATAAAAAGGCCCCTTGCTTTTATAAGCAGTCAGTATAGCCTTATAAGCCTCATTGTAGTCAGCTGGTACAATTACCTGCATATTTGGTAAACTTCTCATTAATGATATATCACATATTGCCTGGTGGGAACCACCGTCTTCGCCTACGCTTATGCCTGCATGAGAACCGCATAACACTACATCCAGATCCTGGTAACAAATAGATTGTCTTACACCTTCAAAAGCTCTGCCTGTTATAAAAACAGCGAAACTTGATGCAAAAACCTTAAAACCTTCGAGTGCAAACCCTGCTGCTATATCCACCATATTCAGCTCTGCTATACCTATATTAAAAAAACGCTCTGGGTATACTTTTTTAAACTCTGCAGACTTTGTAGAAGAAGAAAGATCTGCATCAAGTACAACAATATTTCTATCAATACCTATTTCTACAAGAGCTTTACCGTATGCATCCCTTGTTGCTTTATATTCCATTTTCCACTCCTAACTCCAAAAGTGCTTTATTTAATTCTTCATCTGTGGGCGGTTTGCCATGGTATTCATACTTATTTTCCATAAAACTTACGCCTTTTCCTTTTACTGTGTGTGCAATTAGTGCAAATGGTTTAGAATTCTTTGTTTTTTTAAATTGCTCAAATGCATCAAGCAATTGATCATAGTTGTGACCATCTACTTCGTATGTTAAAAAACCAAACGCTTCGAATTTTTCTTTAACAGGACTTATATTCATAACATCGCTAATCGCCCCATCAATCTGCAAACCATTAAAATCCAAAATAACGCATAGATTGTCTAATTTATAATGACTTGCACACATTAAAGCTTCATAAACAAGGCCTTCTTGCATTTCTCCATCGCCAATCAAGCAATAAACGTTTGATTTGCTTTTTTTAAGCTTAAGTGCAAGTGCCATACCAACTGCCTGGGACAATCCGTGACCCAAAGAGCCAGTAGACGCACAAACGCCTTTTAATTTTTTAGAGTCAGGGTGACCCTGCAATGGGCTTCCCAGTTTTCTTAAAGTATACAATAAATCCTTATCAAAAAAGCCTTTATAAGCAAGGCACACATAAAGTGCTGGTGCTGCATGTCCTTTTGATAAAACAAACCTATCCTGATTATCATTTCTTGGGTTATTTGGATCTATATTTAAAACGCCACCAAAATAAAGTGTGTTTAGGATATCAATTGAGCTTAAACTACCACCGCTGTGTCCACTTTTGGCTGCATTGAGAGAAACCAGTATCGCTTTTCTTAGTGTTTTAGAAAACTCTTCTAATTCTTTTGTTTTCAATTTAAATCCTCCAATAATTTAAACATTGCAGGTATTGTAAACTCTTTTGGTATTATACAAGAATATCCAAATTTTTCTACTGCTTTTTGCGTAGTGGTACCAATACAGATAATATTTTTTTTAACACGCCCAGGATAGTCTTTAAAAGTGCCTATTAAATACTTAAAAGCAAATGGACTGCTGATCAGTGCAAAATCAAAATCACAATCATAAGTATAATAGTCAATGTCTTTTGCCATAAGTGTTTGATATACTTCAAGCACTATTGCTTTTTCATCATATACTCCATGTTCTTTTGGACAAACAACAAGCGTATCTTTTAAATCAAACTCGCTTGATGTGTAAATTGATGGATGTTTCACGCTAAAGCCAAAACTTTTTATGTATTCTGCCGTTTGCTTGCCCACTGCAAGCAGTTCTTTGCCGCACAAAAAACTCATACCAGCTTTTTTAACAAAAAAGTCAAAAGCTCTTTTGCTTGAAAAAAACACTCGCTCTATGCTTTTTTCTGGTAAATCAAAATCAAGTGCTTCAAACTCAAACACATTTACAGGGCACATATTGTATATATTCTCATATTGAATTGTATATTTAATTAAATCATCCTTATTTGCGCAAAACAACACCTTTGGGGCGTCATTTTGAGTGTTATGAGATTCTTCGCTTTGTTTACAATGGCATCTTACAATAACCTGAGCTTTATTTATATCTTTTGTTTTATTGTGCGCTTTTAATAAAAACTTTTTTGGCATATTACTTTTAAAATAAGCTAATTTGTAAATATCGGGGAAAAACTCTAAACCAATACCACAGTCTATATATAAGCTAACTTGCTCTTTGTGTATTCTATACATTCTTTTAAAACCTGTTGTGGCAAACCACACTTAAAACAATCAATTTTTTTAAAGGTTTTTGGGTCTGCGTACATTGTTTTTAAGCAAAATTGGTCATTTTCGTTAAAATAAGCATAAGCACCGATTGGAAAATTGCACGAAGCGTTTAGTGCTTTTACAAATTCTCTTTCTATACTAACACACATATGCGTTGCACCATCGTCTAAAAAATTAAGCTCATCAAATTCGTCTAAGCGCGTTTGCACGCCAATTACACCCTGTCCTGCAGAACTTACTATATCCAGATCAAAGCAGTATGCACTATCATATAAACCAAGTCTTTTCAAGCCTGATTTTGATACAACTATAGCATCAACCACACCTTTTTTTAGCTTTTCAAGACGTGTATCAAGATTGCCTCTAAAATCAATAAATTCTAAATCATTCCTGATATGAGAAAGCTCAACGCGTCTTCTTAGGGAAGTTGTACCGATTAGAGCACCTTTTGGTAATCTGTCAATGGAGCCTTGGAAACTTACAAGGCAATCTTGGTGAAAATCGCGTTTTAGAATAAATTTTAAAGGCAACTGCTCATTTTGAGTCACACTTAAGTCTTTAACACTGTGTACAGCTATATCTATGGTTTTATTCAATAAGGATTCTTCTAATGTGCTTGTAAATAAGCCTTTTCCGCCAAACTCATAAAGCGGTTTATCAATTTTATCACCAAGTGTAGTAATCCCTACAATCTCGCAAACATAGCCATTTTCAACAAGCAGGCTTTCTACATATTTTGCCTGCCATATTGCAAGCTTTGATTTTCTTGTACCAATCTTAATTGTTCTCATTATCTGGATTTTCAGAAAAAAAACAATTTACAGGCTTTTTATTGATACTTACGTTAAAAAGCCTCTTAATTAACTCAACATACATATCGCCTTCCGGCTCTTTAATAAATTGTCTAATTTTTGAAGTGGGTTCGTGTAGTGTTTTGTTTAAAATCGAACGCGTTAATTTATCTATCGCATTAATCAATTCTTCGTCTATTTTGTATTTTTTTTGAAACTTTTTCAACTCAATTTTTCTTATGAGATCAGCGTACTGCCTCAGCGAATCTATTGTTTTATTATAGTCTAGTGCTTCATTTTCTTGTAGAAATATATTTAATTGTTCCTTTATGATTTTTTTGGATATTTCAATACTTGAGCGCTTAGACAAAAAATTCGCTTCGCTGGCATTTTTTAGATCATCAATACTAAAGAGTATAATATTTGTATT
This sequence comes from Desulfurella sp., assembly GCF_049977265.1. Lineage (GTDB taxonomy): Bacteria > Campylobacterota_A > Desulfurellia > Desulfurellales > Desulfurellaceae > Desulfurella. Next base: position 23,157 of record NZ_JBMFGQ010000001.1, read on the forward strand.
TTGTTTGACTAATGGACTTATAGAAGAGGGAACAGACAAGTCAATTAAAAAGAGCTTTTTATTAATATCTATTTTATTAATTATTGGATTTGGCGTATATATGCAAGACACAATTACGTCCACATCTTTAAATAAACTATTTATATCGTCTAAGCCAATTATTTTAGCTCCAAAATTATCTGCAAAATCAACGGTTTCACTTCTTCTGTTAGCAATATAAGATATATTTGCTCCTTTATCAAAAAAATATTTTGCACTCAAGCGTGCCATATCCCCGCTTCCGATAATAAGTACTTTTTTATCTTTAAGGCCGAAAAGTTCATCTGCTGTGCTTGCTGATAAACTTGCAATAGATAAATGACCTTTTTGAATATTGGTTTGGCTTCTGACAATTTTTGCTACAGTAAATGCTTTGCGCATAATCCTATTTAGTATAGCACCGCTTAGATTATAAACCACTGTTGTGCGGTATGCATCTTTGAGTTGGCTTAGAATTTGCGTTTCACCGATAACTTGAGAATCCAATCCACAGGATAACTCAAATATGTGGTGCACCGCATCAATTGATTTTTTGGTATAAATGCATTGTTGTATTTGCTGTGGATCATATTTAGCATAATCTGATAGGTACTTTATTAAAAAATCTCGAGGGTCGTGCTTTGAAACAACAGTTATTTCTGTTCTATTGCAAGTTGATAAAATCATTATTTCGCTTATATCAAAAGCTTCTTTAATGTTTTTTGAGTGTTCTTGAATAAATGCGTTCTCAAATACAAATGACTCTCTTATTTTTAATGGCGCTGTTTGCCAGTTGATACCAACGATGTATACATTATCAATGTTTAAATCAAAATTCTGTGTCATTTATTTTTCTCTAGATACAGCATAATCAGCTAAAAAAAGCAAAATATCCTTATATATAGAACCTGGAAGATGCTGTATGCTTTGTTTTGCCGTAAGAGCTTTTTGTTTTGCAACCTCAAAAGCTCTGTCAACACCGTAAGCTTTGCAAGAAGCTATACAGTATTGTTTATGCTCTTCTTTTTTTGTTTTAAAGTACTCATTTAAGTGATATTGCAATTGAGAATCTTTTTGAAAAGCCAGTATTAACGGTAGTGTTACTTTGCCTTCTTGTATATCATTGTAGGTATCTTTGCCAATATCCTTATTTGAATAGTCCATTAAATCATCTTTAATCTGAAATGCTAATCCCAAATTTTTACCATACTCTCTGAAATAATCAAGCTGTGTCGGATTTTTTGCAAGCAAACACCCACTAGTACATGAGCTTTCAATTAAGCTTGCAGTTTTTTTGTAAATTATATCAAAATACTCTTCTTCTTTAATGATCTTAGAAAAATTCTCTATTTCTGATATTTCACCTAATGCAAGATTATAGGCTGCTTTTGAAATTTCTTTTGCAATATTAATATCTACATCTAAAACTTTGTTATAGGCCAAAGAATAAAGATAATCGCCACTCATAATAGCTACTCTGTTGCCATATGCATAATTTACACTTTCTTTACCTCGTCTTTTTTTTGCCTCATCAATTACATCGTCATGCAATAGGCTTGCTATATGAATATACTCTACAATGCAAGCGGTATCATGTAAAATTTTCTCTTCATCAAAACCCAAACTTCTTGCACTTGCTACAACCAATATTGGCCTTAAACGCTTGCCACCGGATATCTGATCTATTACTTTATCTAATAGTACACTTTCGGTTTTTATATTCAGCAAAATTTCGTCAATATTTTTTATAATATGTTGTATTCTAGATATCGCAATATTGGTCTTTTGTAACATTGACTTTCACCACAACATCGCCTTCTTCAAGTACAATAGCTTTTACACCATGCGCATATCTTGACATTTCTCTAAACTGATTCGAATTTATTCTAATTAATTTTCCAAGCTTTGTTGTTATTAAAATTTCACTTTCTTCTTTCAATCTTTCTACGTCAACCAACGTATCATTTGCTTTTAGCTTAATTATTTTTACGCCTTTTGCACCACGAGAAACTTTTCTTATATTATCTGCCAAAATTACTTTTGCGATCCCATATTGTGTAATTAATACTACTTTCTCGTCTTTTTCCTGCACTTTGAACCCGGATACAACATAATCATCTGGGCTTAATCGTATAGCTTTTACACCATAGGCAGCTCTGCCCATTTGGCGTACATTTTCTACATCAAACCTTACAGATTGACCTAATAGAGTACAAATTACTATTTCATCATTCTTTGAAACATTAGGTATAATTGCAACCAAACTGTCTTCTTTTTTTAGAGAAATAATCGTTCGACCGTTACTTTTTATATCTGTAAAATTATCGAATGATATTCTCTTTATTGTACCTTTTTGAGTTACTAAAACATAATCATTCCCCGGTTTGAAAGCGCTTATAGATTTTATTTGTTCTGTATTTTTTAAATTCAAAAGATTAACTATAGCCTTGCCTTTAGAATAATTACTTGCTTTAGGTATTTCGTAGGCTTTCATTGTATAAATCCTACCAGCGTTAGAAAACATCAATACATCATCCAGGCTATCCAGTACTAAACAATCTAAAATATAGTCGTCCTCTGAAAATGTAGCTGCAATTCGCCCTTTGCCTCCTCTAGATTGAACATTATAAAATGACAATGGAATGGATTTTATGTATCCCTTTTGTGAAAATGTAATTAACAGCTTTTCCTGTTTTACAAGATCTTCTTTATTAATTTCTTCAAGCTTTGTTAAAATTTTTGTTTTTCTTTTATCTAAATAGTTTTCTTTGATATATATAAGTTCGCTTTTTATTATTGATAGGAGTTCATCATAATTACCCAAAATTTTTTCATAATTAATGATTTTTTCAAGTATTTCAGCAAATTCTTTCTCAAGCCTTTCGATTTCTAAACCCGTCAAACGCGAAAGCCTCATTTCAAGAATTGCATTTGTTTGTTTGTCACTTAAATCAAACCTGATTTTTAATTTTTGTTTTGCTATTTGAGGTGTTTGAGATTTTTTTATAATACTAACGACCTCATCAATATTACTAACGGCAATTTTTAAACCCTCAAGTATATGAATACGCTCTTTTGCAATATTTAGTAGGTAAATAGTGCGTCTTTTTACTACTTGTTCACGAAAATCTAAAAATACATTAAAATATTCTTTTAAAGATAAAATTTTTGGTACATTATCAACTAAACACAGATTATTAATACTAAAACTTATCTCTAAATTGCTTAGTTTATATAGGTTATTTAAAATTACTTCTGGTTGCTCATTAGACTTAATTTCAATAACAACTCTTATGCCTTCTTTATTTGATTCATCTCTTAAATCGCTAATACCTTCAATTTGTTTATCTTTTACAAGTTGAGCTATATCTTTTACTAAGTTTGCTTTATTTACCTGGTATGGAAGTTCTTCCACAATAATGATGTTTTTATTACCAACTTTCTCAATTTTAGCAAGAGAGCGTATTTTTATTTTTCCCATGCCTTTTTCATAAATATCTTCTAAATTATCGCACATTACTATTGCGGCAGTTGGAAAATCCGGTCCTTTTATGAATTGCAATAAATCTTTTGTTGACACATCTCTTTTGTTATCTATATAAAATAGTAAAGCTTCTATAACTTCGCCTAAATTGTGAGGCGCAATATTTGTTGCCATACCAACAGCTATACCAGATGAGCCGTTTACTAGAAGGTTTGGTATCATTGCAGGTAAAACAGACGGCTCTTTTAAACTTTCATCATAATTTTGTGTCCAATCAACAGTTTGTTTATCTAAGTCTTTTAGTAGTTCTTCTGCGATTTTTGATAGCCTGACTTCTGTATACCTCATTGCAGCTGGACTGTCTCCATCAACCGAACCAAAATTCCCTTGACCATCTATTAGAGGGTATCTCATTGAAAATTCTTGACTCATTCGTACCATTGCGTCATAGACGCTTGTATCACCATGTGGATGGTATTTACCTATAACATCACCTACCACACGAGCGCTTTTTTTGTATGGCTTGTTGTGCATTAAATCCAGCTCACTTGCTGCAAAAAGTATTCTTCTGTGAACTGGTTTTAAACCATCTTTTGCATCTGGCAAGGCTCTTCCTACAATAACGCTCATAGAATAGTCAATGTAGGATTTTTTCATTGTATCTACAATGTTTTTTTGAATGATTTCTCCAAAGAGATCTTTCATACTACACATCCAGATTTGCTAATTTTGCATTTTCTTCAATAAATTTTCTTCTAGGTTCAACTTTATCTCCCATTAGCAATTCAAATATTTCTTTTGTTTGATTAAAATCTTCTATAGTAACAAGATGCATTGTACGTGTTGTTGGGTTCATTGTTGTTTCCCATAATTGTTGCGGGTTCATTTCACCTAATCCTTTATATCGTTGTATTTCTATGCCCTTTTTTGAAATTTCATCTATAAAATTAAATATAGAATGCAGATTGTTGAATGTTAGTTTGTTTTTATTAATATCTTCTTGTTTGCTTTGGTTTGTATAGGCTATTACAGGAAACTTTATTTTCGATTCAATTGTGTAAAATTCGAATAATTTTGTATAAATTTTACTTATAAAAACTGTTTTATCTACATAAAACTCTTTTAGCTGTCTATCCTGTATATAGGAGCATTTAATATTTGTATCAAACTCTTCAATTTTTTCTAAATTTAATGCATTTTTAATTTTGTCTAGGCTTTGAGTTAAATTTTCGGCCGTAATATCATTTACGATTGTATAGTGAAAAAATTTTTCTTTGTTTTCTTCCTGTTCAAACTGTTCAAATATACTTGATAGGTTTGTAAATCTAAGCAACAAATCCTTTAAATTAAAGTCAACATCAAAAGAAACTTTTTTTAATGCTCTATCGGTTAAAAATGAACGCAATGCTTCGTCATCCTTGAAATATTTGCTACTCGAGTCATATTTCACTCTATAAAGTGGTGGTTGAGCAATATATAGGTAGCCCTTTTCGATAATAGGGCGCAAAAAATTGTAAAAAAATGTTAAAAGCAGTGTTTGTATATGACTTCCATCTACATCTGCATCCGTCATAATAATAATTTTATGATACCTTATTTCATTTATATTAAAATTTTTGTCTATATTACAGCCAATAGCTGCAACAATGCTTTTTATTTCTTCATTCGATAGGATTTTATGCAAATTTGACTTTTCTGTATTTAAGATTTTACCTTTAATAGGTAGAATTGCCTGATACTTTCTATCTCTTGCCTGCTTTGCACTACCACCAGCTGAATCACCCTCAACAATAAAAATTTCTGTTTTTTCCGGATCTTTTTCTTGACAATCAGCGAGTTTTCCAGGTAAATTTTTTGTTTCAAATACAGTTTTTCTTCGCACAAGCTCTCTTGCACTTCTTGCTGCTTCTCTTGCGTTGTATGCCAACACCGCTTTTTCAAGAATTACTTTAATTATATTTGGATGCTCTTCGAAGTAGTCATTTATTTTATCGTACAACAAACTCTGTAATTGACCTTTGGTGTCTAAGTTTCCTAGTTTTGTTTTTGTTTGCCCTTCAAATTCTGGGTTTGGTAATTTTATAGAAATTATAGCTACTAAACCTTCTCTACAATCTTCACCACTTAATGTAATATTTTTTAGATTGTTATTTTTTTTAGCATAATTATTTATTGCTTTAGTTAAAACAGTTTTAAAAATAGATAAATGTGTGCCACCTTCTTGCGTTAGTATAGAGTTTGCGAAAGATAAAATATTCGATTCATAGTTTTTAGTGTATGTTAAGGCACATTCAAGTTGTGTGTTTTCATGATTGACAGTTATTAAAATAGGATTTTCGAGTAATGGTTCTTTATTTTTACATAGGTAGTCTATAAACGCTACAATACCATTTTCATAATAGAAGGAATTTTGTTTTTCTATTCTTTCGTCTGTTATGTTTATTGCAATACTTTTATTTAAAAAAGCCAATTCTTGTAATCTTTTTTCTAATATTTCGTAGCTAAAATCGGTTGTACTGAAAATTAAATCATCAGGTTTAAATGTTACAATTGTCCCGGTATCATCACAGTTTCCTGCTTTCTTGAGCTCGTTTATTGCAATACCTCTTTGGAATTCTTGCTCAAAAATAAAACCGTTTCTATGAATTTCAACTTTTAAGTACGATGATAGTGCATTTACAACGCTTATGCCTACACCGTGCAAGCCTCCTGATACTTTATAACTTTTGTTATCAAATTTACCACCAGAGTGAAGTGTGGTTAGCACCAACGTAGCTGCTGGTATTTGTTCTTCTTTGTGTATTTCTGTTGGTATGCCTCTGCCGTTATCCTTTACTGTTACGGAGCCATCTTTGTGGATTATAACTTCAATTTTATTGCAAAAACCAGCCATAGATTCATCAATAGAATTATCAACTATTTCGTATATGAGGTGATGAAGACCTTCAGATGCAGTATTACCTATATACATTGCCGGTCTTTTCCTAACACCCTCTAAACCTTTCAATATCTTTATAGATTCTGCTGTGTAATTAGCTATCATGTCCCCTCACTTAAAGTAAGTATATTTGCGTTTATCATTTTAATATTACCTAGTGTTGTAATAAATATTTGATTTTTTAGTTTACTTATGTTGTCTAATATTTTTTCTAAATTTTTTTTTGATATATCACTTTCTATATCGTCAATCATTATAATGGGTTCTTTTTCATAAATATTGTAATGATTGATTAGAGATGACATCAAAGTAAATAGAACCATTTTTTTCTCACCTACAGAAGAATAGCTGAAAATATTGTTTTCGTCAAGAAGTATATTAATTGAGTCTTTGTATAGTGTAAATATATTGTGCATTGTTTGTATTTCTAAATGTTCTATTTTTTCATCAAATAGAAATGGAGAGTATACTATTTTTATATTTTTTTGAAGTATGTTTTGTTTATTGAGGTATAAATTTATTGTCTGAGCTGATTTTTTTCTGTTTTCTTGTATGATTTGTATATTTTTGTTAATGTCTTTGTTTATTATTTTTATTGTATTGTAATCTTTTTTTTCAAAAAGGTAGCGTTTAAATTTTAGCTGTTTTAGTGTGTTTATGATATTTATTATAATATTTGGATTCTCTACAAATGAAAATTTGTCAAGTAGTGATAATGTGTATTTTTTTTCACTAAAATTTGTAAAATCTTTTATAGAAAATATAATAGATGGAAATAGTGTTTTAAAGTCTTTTAGACTGCGATTTTTTGAATTTATTAGTGATTTTTTGTTTTTGTTTAGACTGATTGTAATATTGTATGAGATATCTTTTATTACATTGCCTTTTAATAAAGATTCTTTTTGTTTTTCTAGAAATTTTTTACTAATAAAGCTGTGTGAATTTAGTAAAAAATATATAGCATCTAAGAGATTGGTTTTTCCTGAAGCGTTTTCACCCTGTATTATGTTAATATCAGGTTTAAAGGTAGAGTAAAATTCTTTGTAGTTTCTAAAGTTAAATATTGATATGTAGTTTAAATACATTGTACCCTTTTCTTATTGATTATTTTTGTACTCCTAAATAAATATATTTAATAAAATATAATAATAATAATAAGGCGCTAAAATATGTTTAAAATGTAAGTTTCGATTGTTTTTGTAGCCTAATATATTGTATTTTTTTGTCAAAAAGTCTGTTAGTAATGTTGAAAAGTGCTTTTGTGGTGAGCAGTACTCTGTTGTTATTGTATATTTTTTAACCATTTTTTGTAAGTGTTTTAGACATTTTTTATGTCTTTTTCTATTTTTTCTATAATTTCTTTAATTTGTGTTGATCTTTCTATTTCTTTCTCGATTTTCGAGCATGCGTTTATGATAGTTGCGTGCGATTTCATGTTAAATTTTATTTTTATTTCAGATAGGGAGTGCTGCGTGAGTTTCCTTGACAGAAATATAGCAATTTCTCTTGGTAGTATTATATGTTTATCTCTTTTACCTGATAACATTATGTCTTTTGTTATATTGAAATTTTTTGCCACAATGTCTTGTATATTTTCTACATTAAGCGTGTTTTGTTTTCTTTCTATAACGTCTTGTAAAATTGTTTGTACAAACTCGATATTGATAGTTTGCTTAAATAGTGAAGCATATGCATTGATTTTTACGATTATACCCTCTATTTCTCTTACATTTGACTCAAAATTTTTTGCCAGGAACTCAACTATATCATCAGTTAAATACAGATTGTAGTTCTCTGCCTTCTTTTTTATTATTGCAATACGAGTTTCTAATTCTGGTGGCTGTATATCAACGATTAATCCCCAGTTAAAGCGCGATTTTAATCTATCTTCTATTTCTTTTATTTCACTTGGGGGCTTATCTGATGTTATAACTATTTGTTTTTGATTTTCGTATAAAGCATTAAAAGTATGGAAAAATTCTTCTTCCGTGCGTTCTTTTTTGGATATAAACTGTATATCGTCTATCAACAAACAATCAAGTTCTCTGAATTTGTTCCTAAATTGTGTCATTTTTTTGTACTGTATAGAGTTTATAAGTTCGTTTGTAAATTCTTCGCTTGAAATATATAATACTTTTTTTTTCGAGTTTTTTTCTTTTATATGATTTCCGATTGCGTGTAAAATATGTGTTTTACCAAGCCCCACCCCGCCGTATATAAAAAGCGGGTTGTACGCTTTACCTGGAGCTTCTGACACAGCATAGCTTGCCGCGTATGTTAGTTGGTTGTTTGGTCCAACCACGAAGTTTGAAAATTTATATCTGGGATTTAAGTTTGATTGGAGTTCTTTTTTTATGATGAATTCAATTTTTGGTGCTTTTTCAAATAATTGTTCAATCGTTTCTTTGAATTCTTTGCGGTATTTTGACTTTAAAAGCTGTCGCGCTTCATCATTTGGAATTGTAAGTGAGATAAGTTCACTATTGAAACTATTTGCTTCAATTAAAGAAATTGTCTCGATGTCGTCTATATCAAGTTTTTTTTTAAAAGAATCTAAAAATAAATCCCACACATTTAAATTATATTTTAGAAAACCAAAAAAGTCAATGAAGTAGTTTTTGCAAGTAATTTTTGATGATTAGATTTGATTTATACTAGTCCTCTTTAAATCGCTCCTGGAATTCAACCCTTGCTCTGGCGCTATAGCCTCTATCTTCCCAGTAACCATATGGTTTTTTGTTCGTGAAAGTTATCTTATATAAATGTTTTACCCATTTATAAGCGTAAAGTTTTGGTGCGATAAATCTCATTGGAAAACCTCTTGATTTACTTAAAGCACTTCCATTCAACCTTAAGCAAACAAAACTATCTAAAGCGTAGTCTTTATCAACAAAACTTTTATAGCCACCAATTGATTCTAAGCCGATATACTCAAAATCTTTCACATTCACTATCTCTGAGATTTTTTTTAAACTTACTCCCTCGAATGTGTTATTTTGCACACTCCAGCCATCTACACAGTGCATATCAAGCGATAATTTTGTATCCATTAAAGCAATGAGCTCGCTATAGTCAAAGATTTTTTGCTTATCTTTGACTATTACAACTAAATTATCAAACTTTTTGTCATTGTTTTCTATGGTAATGTCTATAAAATCTTTTACTAAATATTGTCCTTTAGGTAAAGGCATTTTCTACCCATTCTATATTATTGTTTTCTATAGAAATTACATCAAAACTTATTTCAAATTCATTCTCATTTAAATTATGTTTAAGCATAAATAACTTTGCGCCTTCTTTGATTCGTTCTTGCTTTTTATAATTTACTGCCTCTTTAGCGTTTCCAAATAGCGAACTATTTCGACCCTTTACTTCTATAAATACTATTTTAAAGTCTTTCTTAGCAATTATATCAATTTCACCGCCTCTATAGCTAAAATTACGTACCAAAATACTGTAACCTTTTTGTTGCAAATATTTAGCAGCTATTTGTTCGCATTTTTTGCCAAAAAGTAAATTAAGTAATTTTCTTTTTGATTCTTGCAGACTTACCCCTTCTTTCTCTTAAGTAGTATAGTTTTGCTCTTCTTACTAAACCGCGCGAAACAATTTCAATTTTTTCAATGTTTGGTGAATAAAGTGGAAAAATTTTTTCAACACCCACACCGTATGATTCTTTTCTTACCGTAAACGTTTTATTTATACCAGAACCTCTTCGAGAAATAATAATGCCGCTAAAAATCTGAATCCTTTCTCTTTTGCCTTCTGTAATTTTAATGTGCACATTTACCGTGTCGCCTGGCTGTAAATTAGGAGTTTCTTTTTGTTTTGTTAATTCATCTTCGAACATTTTTAATTTATCCATCACAAACCTCTCTTTCTACTTTTAATGTATTTTCCTTTCTCCATTTCTCTATCATAGCATGATTACCAGAAAGCAAAACTTCTGGCACTTTAAGACCTCTAAACGTTGCGGGTCTTGTGTATTGGGGATACTCTAGAAAGTCGTTTTCAAAGCTTTCTTCTTTTAAAGACTCTTTGTTTCCAAGCACGCCAGGCAAAAGTCTAACAATTGCATCCACTATTATGCTTGCAGCTAGCTCTCCTCTACTAATTATAAACTGCCCTATAGAGATTTTTTCATCAGCAAGTAATTTAACCCTTTCGTCAAAACCTTCATATCTGCCACATATAAAAGCTATTGATTCTTTTTTGGCGTATTCTTTGGCTTTTTGTTGGTTAAACAAAGTCCCTTCGGGCGTTAAAATAACACTCAATACGTCTTTATCCTTTGACTTTATATAATCTAATGCTTTATATATTGGTTCTGGTTTCAGTAACATGCCAGGACCACCACCGTATACGCTATCATCTACGGTTTTATGCTTATCTGTGGTAAAATCCCTTATATTCACAAATTCAAACTCTGCTAAATGTTCTTTTTTTGCCTTTTTAAATATACCATCATCGAATATAGATTCAAAAATTTTAGGATAAACACTCAACAGATAAATCCTCATTTTTACTAAATGTTTAATTTTATTCTAAAATTTCTAAAACAGCCTTTTTACCCATTTTTGTAGATACAGCGTTAAGTAATGTTCTCATGGCACGCGCAGTTTTGCCTTGTTTGCCGATTACTTTACCAAGATCAGCATGGTCTACTCTCAGTTCAATAACTGTAGTTTTTTCTCCATCAATCTGCTGTACTTCTACTTTTTCTGGATTATCCACCAGTCGTTTTGCTATACAGGTAATTAACTCTTTCATTTTTTCACCTCTTTAAGCGTTTTTACTAAGTTTTCAACTGCTAATGTAGGTTTTGCACCTTTTTCTATCCAGGCGTTGTATTTTTCCATATCGAGCTTGAATTTGTCTTCGGATTTTAATGGATCGTAATACCCTAAGATCTCCAATGCACTACCGTCTCTTTTTTTTCGAGAATCTACACACACAATTCTAAAAAACGCTCTTTTTTTTCTGCCAAGTCGGGTTAACCTTACAACTACCACTGTTTTACCTCCAATTACTATTTACCAAGATTCTTCATTATATTCAAAGCTTTGTTTTTATCAAGCCCTTTCATCATTTTATTCATCTCTTCAAATTGTTTTAGTAATTTGTTTATGCTTTGTACATCTGTGCCGCTACCTTTTGCTATGCGTCTTTTTCTATTTGCATCAATAATTTTATAGTTTTCTTTTTCTTTTTTGGTCATAGACTGAATAATGGCTGTGATTCTTTTTATTTCAACTTCAAAATCATCTGTATTTGAAAGTTTAATTTTATTTAAACCGGGTATCATTTTTATAATATTTGCAATTGAGCCCATTTTTTGTATTTTTTTTAGTTGACCCAAAAAATCATCGAGCGTAAATTGATTTTTTTTGAGTTTTCGCTGAAGCTGTTTTTGTTCATTTTCATCTATCTGATTTTTTGCTTGGTCTATTAATGTAAGAATATCTCCCATACCCAGTATTCTCGAGGCAATTCTGTCTGGATAAAACTGTTCTAAATCGGATATTTTCTCGCCAATACCGATAAATTTTACTGGTTTATCCACAATACGTTTAACCGATAAAAGCGCTCCACCTCTGGCGTCAGCGTCCATTTTTGTAAATATAAGACCGCTAATGCCTACATCATCATTAAACTTCTTTGCTATATTTACAGATTCCTGACCTATCATGCTATCTACCACAAGCAGTACTTCATTTGGCTTGACTGTATTTTTCATTATCACCAGTTCTTGCATGAGTAGTTCATCTATTTGAAGTCTGCCAGCTGTATCAATTATTATTACATCGCGTCCGCTGGTTTTTGCATATTCAATGCTTGCTTTTGCAATATCTTGAGGTTTTAGGTTTTCTTTCGAAAATACAGGTATATCAAGCTGTTTGCCGAGCGTTTGCAACTGCTTTATTGCGGCGGGGCGATATATATCGCACGCAACAAGCAAAACCTGTCTGCCTTTACTTTTAAGGAGCTTTGCTAGCTTTGCACAAGTGGTAGTTTTGCCACTGCCTTGTATGCCAACAAGCATGATAATGAAAGGCTTTGTATTGATAATAAATGCGGTACTTTCTCCACCTAAGGCTTGAGTTAGCTCTTTATGAACAGTATCTATTATCGTTTGGAAAGGCGTAAGATTTTTTTCAATTTCTTTACCAATGAGTTTTTCTTTTAGCTCTTGCTCTATTCCTTTTACAACTTTATAGTTTACATCGGCTTCCAAAAGAGCAAATTTGATATTTTTAAGCACCTCTTGAGCGTCTTGTTCGGTTATTAGCGCTTGCCCCTTGATTTTTTTGAGTGCATTTGCTAATTTTGATTCTAGATCTTCAAACATATAAACCTCATTACTAATGTATTTATTTTGTTTGGTATTGTCAATATAAATTTGTTAAACATATGCCTAATAAAATCTTGACTAAACCAATAATAGCAATATAATTGTTGCAACAATTTATGCCGAAGTGGCGAAATTGGCATACGCGCTAGATTCAGGGTCTAGTGGAAGCAATTCCATAGGGGTTCGAGTCCCCTCTTCGGCACCAAACAAAAGGAGTTAGTATGAAAAGTTCGTTCTATTTTACTTCAGAATCCGTAACAGAAGGTCATCCAGACAAGTTGGCAGACCAAATTTCAGATGCAATCTTAGATGCTATTATTGAAAAGGATAAAAACTGCAGGGTGGCTTGCGAAACACTTTTAACAACAGGTTTAGTTTTGTGTGCAGGCGAGATTACAACAGAAAGTTATGTAGAAATACCAGATGTGGTGCGAGATACGATTAAAGAAATAGGTTATGTTAATGCCGATTATGGATTAGATTATAAATCTTGTGCTGTTATTACTTCCATTCATAGACAATCGCCAGATATTGCGCTTGGTGTTAGTAAAAAGGGTGGTAGAGTAGGAGCAGGCGACCAGGGTATGATGTTTGGTTATGCATGCAGCGAGACACCTGAATTTATGCCGTTGACGTTGAGTCTTTCCCATAAACTGGCAAAACGACTTGCCGATGTTAGAAAACAAGGTATATTACCATATCTAAGACCAGATGGCAAAACACAGGTGACGGTTCGCTATGAGGATGGCCTGCCAACAAAAGTTACAGCAGTGGTTGTTTCTGCTCAACATGAGCCTTATGTAGAACTTGAGCGATTTCGAAAAGACATTGTAGAAAGCGTTATAGAACATGTTATACCAAAAGACTTATGGGATAAAGACATCAGTTTTTATATAAATCCAACAGGTAGGTTTGTTATTGGCGGTCCTCAAGGCGACACAGGCCTAACTGGCAGAAAAATTATAGTTGATACCTATGGTGGCGCTGCTCCGCACGGTGGCGGTGCTTTTAGCGGCAAGGATCCAACAAAAGTTGATAGAAGCGCTTCTTATATGGCTCGCTACATTGCAAAAAATATAGTTGCAAGCAATATGGCTCAAAAATGCTTGGTTCAACTTGCCTATGCAATTGGCGTGGAAGAGCCTGTTAGTGTTATGGTACAAACCTATGGCACAAGCAAGCTACCAGAATCAGAAATCCAAAAGGCGGTAATTGAGAACGTTGATTTAACACCAAGGGGTATCATTGATACGCTAGACTTATTGCGCCCAATATATAAGAAAACGGCCTCTTATGGTCATTTTGGTAGAAAAGAAAAGGAATTTAGCTGGGAAAAGACAGATTTAGTTGAAAAATTTCAAAAATACTTGTGAGGCGATAATGTTTGATGTAAAAGACCTATCATTGGCAGAAAAAGGTAGACAGCGTATTGAATGGGCAAGCAAATCAATGCCTGTGCTTGGATTAATCCAGGAAGAATTTTCAAAAACAAAGCCATTTGAAGGCTTGACAATAGGTGCGTGTTTGCATGTAACAACAGAAACGGCAAATCTTATGATTGCACTAAAAGAAGGTGGTGCGAATGTGGCGTTGTGTGCTTCAAACCCCCTTTCTACACAAGATGATGTTGCAGCAAGTCTTGTTACGCATTATAATATACCCACTTACGCTATAAAAGGTGAAGATAATAAAATTTATTACAGTCATATTAATGCGGTTTTAGATTATAAACCAAATATTACAATGGATGATGGCGCCGATTTAGTTTCGACCATTCACTCAAAAAGAAAAGACCTGGCAATAAATATTTTAGGCTCAACAGAAGAAACCACAACAGGCGTTATTCGCTTAAAGAGCATGGAGCGCGATGGTGTTTTATTGTTTCCCGTGATTGCCGTGAACGACGCAGACACAAAGCATTTGTTTGATAATCGCTATGGCACTGGCCAGTCCACAATCGACGGTATTATTAGAGCAACAAACAGAATGATAGCAGGTAGTGTGTTTGTTGTAGCTGGCTATGGATGGTGTGGCAAGGGTTTAGCTGATCGTGCGCGTGGTCTTGGTGCAAATATTATTGTGTGCGAAGTAGATCCCATAAGAGCGCTTGAGGCCATAATGGATGGATTTAGAGTCATGCCTATGATTGAGGCTGCAAAAATAGGCGATTTTTTCTGCACCGTAACAGGCGACATTAATGTTATCAGGCTAGAGCATTTTGAGGTAATGAAAGAAGGCGCAATTGTTGCAAATTCAGGTCATTTTGATGTTGAACTTGATATAAAAAATTTAGAAAAGTCTGCCATAAGAAAACATATTATAAGGGATTATGTGTGCGAGTATGAGTTAAAAAATACAAAAATCTATATTTTAGCAGAAGGAAGGCTGGTCAATTTATCTGCAGCAGAAGGTCACCCAAGCGCAGTTATGGATATGAGTTTTGCAAATCAAGCACTGAGTGCAAAGTTTATCGTTGATAATAAAGATATTTTAAATAAAAAAGTTTACAAAATACCGTCAGACATAGATAGCCGTATTGCAGCACTCAAACTTAAAGCAATGGGTGTTAAGTATGATACATTAACGCAAGAGCAGATCGAATATTTAAAAAGTTGGTCTTTTGGTACATAAAATAAGGAGGCATGCAGTGATAGACAAAATAAAAGAAGAGCTTGGTAAGGTATTTTACCCGGGCAAAACAGATAGCGTAATCAAAGAGGGTGTGATTGGCAACATTTCAATAGAAGAAGGTATAGTAAGCATTGAATTAATGATGAAAGAAGACAATGCAAATGCTGTACAGATTTTGCAAAAAAGCATACCCAATGCTGTAGGAAAAATTGAAGGTGTAAAAGATGTAAATATAATTATCAATTTGCCAAAACACGACGAAGAACCACCAAAATTGGAAAATATTCGATATATTCTGGCTTCAACAAGTGGCAAAGGCGGTGTAGGTAAATCTACAGTAAGTGTCAATTTAGCAATTAGTCTATCTAAGTTTGGATATAAAGTAGGCTTGCTTGATGCTGATATTTATGGTCCAAATATACCGCGCATGATGGGTATAGACGGCATTCCTGTTGCGCTTGACCCAAAAAATAAAGATAAAATCCTGCCCATTGTAAAATACGGTATAAAGATAATATCAATTGGCAGCATGATACCAAAAGATGCAGCTGTAATCTGGAGGGGTCCATTAATAAACCAGGTAATAAAACAGTTTTTAAACGATGTTACATGGGGTGAGTTAGACTTTTTAATTGTTGATTTACCACCTGGCACAGGTGATGCCCAGCTTACACTTGCCCAAGAAGCAAAGGTAAGTGGTGGTATAATTGTAACTACACCTCAAAATGTGGCTTTAGACGATGCTGCAAAAGCGTATGATTTCTTTATAAAGCTCAAAGTGCCGGTGGTCGGTGTTGTTGAAAATATGAGTTATTTTATATGTCCAAAATGCGGCTACAAGGCTGATATCTTCTCACACGGTGGCGGAGAAGCTTTTGCTAAAAAGACTAAAATACCGTTTTTGGGCGAAATACCAATAGATATACAGATAAGAGAAGGTGGAGACGAAGGCAGTCCAGTTACAGTATCAAGCCCAGACTCAGTTGTAGCTAAAGCTTTTGCAGATGCATCAAGAAGCATCATAGAAACATTGAAGAATTCATGATAGCTGCAATTGATATTGGCACAAATACAATAAGACTTGCAGTAGCGGATGAAAAAACGTGCAAGGTGGTTTTGCGTTTAAGTAAAATTGCCCGCTTAGGTAAAGGTAGTAACGGTTATTTACAAAAGGAAAATATACAAAAAGCGCTTTCTATTTTAAGCGAGTATCAAAAAATTATGCGGAACTACCAGTGCTCACATTACGTAGCGGTAGCCACCAGTGCTATAAGAGAAGCCCATAATAAGGATGATTTTTTAAGACAAACAAATATGAAAATTGATATCATAGATGGCTTAAAAGAAGCAAACTTAAGCCAAAAAGGTATATTGTTTTCACTTGAACATTTGAAGCATAAAAATTGGGTTGGCTTTGATTTGGGCGGTGGCAGCTGCGAATTTATGTTTTGCGATAAAGACAAGATTGTAAAATCATTCAGTGTACAATTGGGTGTTGTAAAGTTGCTAGAAAAGTTTTGCAACACCGATCCACCCACAAAAGAAAGCCTTATGCTTGCCTCTTACGCATTTAGAGATGCTCTTGTCCCGCACATGATGGATTTTGATTTTGAGTATTTAATAGGTAATGCTGGCACAGTAACAAGTTTGGCAGCTATGGACTTAAATTTACATGTTTATGACTATAAAGTTTGCGAAAACTACCAATTAAAGAAAGAAAACATCGAAAGAATTCTTGATAAGATGATTTCGATGGATAAACAGCAACGCCTAAGATATTTTGACGTTTTAGAAGAGGGTAGAGAGGATGTTATTGTAGTCGGTGCACAAATTGTCTTGACAATTATGTCTGTTTTTAACAAAATGGAAATTTATACTACAAATGGAAGTTTACTCGAAGGTTTAATTGTTGAGCACTTTTGTTAAATATTTTATGGCTTTAATGCTATTGGTTATAATTTCCCAATTTGAAATTAGTAGTGCTTTTGGCTCATCCTGGCACATCGAGTGCAAATTAAATAGTTGTAGGGCAAAATTTTTGCAAATGCAGCTAAAATGGAAAGCTCAGAAATCTACTCTAAACGGTACATTAGAAAAAGTTGAAGGGTTACCTATTGATAATGAAGAGTTTAATATAGCTATAAACAAGATAAACTCAAGTTTAAATTTATCAATACCAAAAGCTCAATACTTAAATGAATTTATTGTTTGGCTTGGCAATATTGGATATAGTCAATACAAGCAAAATATCAAACGCTATTTGGCAGCAGCTACTCAAACTATCAAAATATACGAACAAAATAGGACGGATGATTACATTTGTGCATTTTTAGCTTACAAATATCCCCAAGAGATCTCAAAAATTGATTTTGATATAAACCCAGCTAATAAACTTGATGAAACATTGATGTTTATAAAATATTTAGGTTATATAGATAATGTAAAAAATCCCGAAGAACGCTATAAAGAGGCTTCAAAAGCTTTTGTATATCTCTTGCAAGAACAAAACCATGGAACGTTCGTAGAATCTTTTGCTAATTACCAAAATTTTGTGATTGATTATAAAGCAAGCCAATATTATACATTGCTTCAAAATTATATAAATGCTCAAGCTAAAAATCAAGAAAGGTTTTATATTTATCAAAAGTTACGCAAAGAATTGCCAATTGTAATGGGATCAATAGTTTTAGTCTGGATATTGATTTTTGGTTATATTGCAATTGACAAGAAAAGGAAAGGAAAAAAGCATGCTTAAAAAAATTTTTTTGACTGTCATTATTGTTTTTTTACCTATTTTGGCAAGCGCAAATGTGATTACAAGCTGCATAAATCAGATAAAAGAAGGAAACTTAGAGCAAGCTATAGCGCTTGGAAAATTAGCTGTGGTAGAACATTCTAATAATCCTGCTTCATACATGTGTTTGGCAGCTGCATATGCTAAAGATAAGCATTATAATTTTGCAAAAGTAGAGTTAGAAGAAGCGTTGATTTTAACAAAGTCTCAAAATTCAAAAGAAGCTATTGACAATTTGCTTAATAATGTTAATAGCAAACTAAGCAACGTATTTAAAAAAGCACCCAATGCTGACAATCAGACAAAAATTAAACCTTAGTGTTTTGAAAATATCTCAACAAACCTTCAAAATTCATATCATCTGGATTTGCAAGTCTATATAGTTCTCTTATGCTTTGTTTAGAAAAGAAAGAATCAATAAATAAGAGAAATTCTTTATAGTTTTGGCTGCTTTGTATAAAATTTTCGTATTTTTCAATCTGAGAAATGAGTATATCGAAGTGCGTATTATCTTTAAAGCAACCAAAATGTGTAGGACAAATAAACTGAGGTGCGTATTTTTTTAATTTTTCAATTGACAATACCCACTCTTTTAGATTGATATCTGGCGGTGGCATTGGTGGCATAATTGGCCCGTCTAAAATGCGTATACCGCCTTCATCGCCCGTAAACATATGGTCATCTAGAAAAAAACATGCATGGTGTTTGGCATGTCCGGGTGTAAAAATAGGTATGATGTTTGTCCCAGATATGTCAATTGCTTCTTCATCATTTAATACAATGATCTGTTCTTTACTAATAGGTTCAAGATCACCAAATAGCGATTTTAGTTTATCCTTATAGACAGTTTTGGCCGAAGCAACAAGGCGAGTTGGATCAATAAGATGTTTTGCGCCATTTGGGTGAACATAGATTTTGGCACCGCTTTTAGCAAAGTGCCAGGCTGCACCGCTGTGATCTAGATGAATATGTGTTACAAAAACATGCTTTATGTCTTTTTGGCTTAAACCTGAATGTTGCAAATGCTTAGTTAAATGTTCGAATGTTGAATCTGGGCCTGTTTCTATTAGTATGGGTTCTTTTGCTTCAATGAGAAAACTTGCGATGATATTTTGTTTATCTTGAAAGTCTAAATCAATGATTTTCATAGAATTTTCTCCTTAAAGTTTTTTTCTTTGCAAATTTATTTTTGCTTCATCAAAATTATCCATTTTATATATGCGCACTATATGGCTTCTTGGAAATTCAATGCGTTCTATTGTTTTAAAAACGCCTTTTAAATTACTATAATCGATGCTCAAGTCAATTTTTCTAAAGCCATTTTCTATTATGCGGTATTTGTCTTTTAGCTTAATTAATAAAACACTGCGGTTTCTTTTATAGCTTCTAATATCTAAATACTGGCCTTCTTCTAATTGTTTTGCTTTTTTCTCTATTATACTAAGAAAATTTTCTTTTTCTATCATGGACTTATTTTATAGATTTATTGAAAAAACTTCAAGACGTTGTTAAAAAATTTGAAATGAGTGTTAAAGCCTGTATAATAAAAACATGAAATTTATTGATTTCTTAGTAAGAATAAGAAATGTTTTATATGTTAATAGAATTACATCCTATCTTTTTAGTTTTTTTATGAGGTTGGTATTATTTGGCTCAATCGTATCTATAATGGTGTTTAAAGGGGCAAAATTTTTTGATTATGCTATTATAAAGCATTTTTTTACAAATATCGAGATAGTTGTTGTTTCAATTATTATCGCTGAGTTTGTCGCAAATTATGCTACTTTTTTTGCGGTTTTGATTAAAGATAAAAGTTTTAGCTACAAAGCGGTATTAAATCAAACTATCAATTCGCTATTTTTAGCTAACATCGTTGCTATGATACCTTTTTTCTTATTGCCTTATCCATATACTTTGCTTGTTGTGCTTGCAAGGTTGTTACAGTTTGGTCGTTTTAGTAAAAAAATTATGGAGCTGGTGGATGTTATTAAAAAAAGCTTTTATGAGCTAACATGGTTTTTTGCAATTTTTGCATTTTTTTTGTTTGTTTCTTCAATTTCCATTTATCTTGCGGAAAGCCCATACAACCCTCAGTTTAGATCTATATTTAATGCATTTTGGTGGTCTATTGTAACTGCTACTACAGTAGGTTATGGCGATATAGTTCCAATTACTACAGCAGGTAAATTAATTGCTGCGTTTTTGATGATATTCGGCATTGTTAGCATTGCAATGCTAACAAGTATTATAACTTCTGCGTTTACACGCAAGATTATAGAATCAAAATTAAACAAGGAGGAGGTAATGCAAAAAAAGATAGATTCATTATTAAATCACTACATTATTTGTGGATTTGGGAAAATTACGAGTTTGGTTGCACAACAATTAAAAATGAACAATATCGATTTTGTTATTATTGAAAAAGACAAAGATAAAGTGCAGGAGGCGATATCGCAAGGATATTTAACAATAAATGCCGATGCTGCTAGCGAAAAATCTTTGATGCAAGCAGGTATAATGCGTGCAAAAGGTATTGCAATTTTAACAAACTCTGATGCTGAAAATTTATATATTTTAATGAGTGTAAAAGAACTCAATCAAAGTATTTTTTCAATAGCGCGCGTAAACGCAAGAGAAAATGAAGAAGAATCAATTAAGAGATTTAAAAGGCTTGATGCTACAACCATATCGCCCTACCATACATCAGCTACAAGGGTTGCAAGAATGATTTTAGCACCTAATGCTGCTGATGCGCTATTTAGTATTGCAGGCGCTAAAGAAGCTATAGAAATTGATGAAGTTAGAATACCAAAAAACAGCCCCTACAATGGAAAAATGATAAAGCAAACAAACATAAGGCCATTTTACAATTTAATGATTATAGCCTTAGTAAAGGAAGTTTTGAATAAAAACGAACAAAAAATAGAAAAAACATTAAAATTTAACCCAAGCGGTGATGATATAATAAGTTCAGATACTATATTAATTTGTGTGGGGCTAACTCAAGATTTACAAAGGTTCAAAAAAGATTTAGGGTCAAGCTGACCCTAAATCTTAGTAGCCTTTGTGAGCAGCAGGATTTGGTATTGCTCTTTGTGCAGGTATTGTTCCAGCTGGTGTGTGTGTTGTGGGGAGAGCCGGTGTTGCTGCATGGTAGTTGGCATTTCTGTGAATTAGCCTGTGGTTTACGTGTTTATAAACTTTGTGTTTATAATCTGTGTGATGATAAACTTTGTGGTGGTAGGGATGATGGATCTTTGATGGTCTATAGGGCGCTTGTGCAAATGCATTTACAGACAAAGCTAGCAAAAGTGTACCTGCTAAAAGGAATTTTTTTAGCATGTCAAACCTCCTTTTTCACATTTTTTACCAGTTTAACCAATTGTAGTGAAATTAAGGTCAATTTTTATATCTATTTGAATTTTGAAATTTTTTTTGTTATTATAAAAACAAATAGAAACGGAGGGTAAACAATGAAATTTATAAAGTGGCTTGATGAAGTATCAATGAGCGATGTTGGTTTAGTTGGTGGCAAAAACGCATCTTTGGGCGAAATGTTAAAAGAATTAAAAAGCGAAGGAATTAACGTTCCTTATGGTTTTGCTCTAACAGCACAATCTTACTGGTATCTTTTGGAAAGTTCTCATATAAAAGAAAAAATTGAATCCACATTGGCATCTCTCAACACACATGATATAAATGATTTACAGGCAAAATGCGCCGCTGCAAGACAAATGATAGAACAGGCAGACCTGCCGCAAGACTTATTACAAGAAATAAAAGAAGCTTATATAAAATTATCCAGCATGTATTCTGCACAAAACACAGATGTTGCGGTGCGTTCTTCTGCTACAGCAGAAGATTTGCCAGATGCTTCATTTGCTGGTCAGCAGGATACTTACCTTAATGTCAAAGGCATAGATAATGTTATAAAATATGTTAAAAAATGCTACGCCTCAATTTTTACAGATAGAGCTACATCCTACAGGCACGATAAAGGTTTTAATCATTTTGATATTGGTTTGTCAGTGACAGTTCAAAAAATGGCTCGTTCAGATAAAGCGGCAAGCGGTGTAATGTTTAGTATTGATACAGAAAGTGGTTTTGATAAAGTAGTGGTAATCAATGCAAGTTATGGGCTTGGTGAGCTTATCGTTGCTGGTAAAGTAAACCCTGATGAGTTTGTGATTTTTAAGCCTACACTTGAAAAGGGTTACAAATCAATTATAAAAAAGAACTTAGGCTCAAAGCTGATCAAAGCTATTTATGATGAAAACGGTGGAATTAAAGAGGTTGAAACAAGCACTCAAGAAAGAATCAATTATGCACTAAGCGATGAAGATGTTTTAACGCTGGCTAAATGGGCTATAAAAATTGAAAATCATTATACAAAAAAGCGTAACATTTACTCGCCAATGGATATAGAATGGGCAAAAGACGGTGAGCTTAATCAATTATTTGTTGTTCAGGCAAGGCCAGAAACCGTGCATTCTCAAAAAAATCTAAGCATTATGGAAACTTACAAATTGAAAGAAAAAGGCGAGATTATTACAAAAGGTGTTGCAGTGGGTAGCAAGATTGCAAGTGGCAAGTCGCATGTTTTGCTTGATTCAAGTAAAATTTCCGAATTTAAAGAAGGCGAAGTTCTTGTAACTGATATGACAGATCCTGATTGGGAACCCATTATGAAAAAAGCCAAAGCAATAGTTACAAACCGTGGTGGTAGGACATGTCACGCTGCCATTATTTCAAGGGAATTGGGAGTGCCCGCCATTGTAGGTTGTGGCAATGCCACGAATGCTATTAAGACTGCACAAGAAATAACAATTTCTTGTGCAGAAGGCGACGAAGGCTATGTTTACAAAGGAAAATTAGATTTTGAAGTTGAAACGCTTGATTTATCATCGCTTAAAAGGCCAAAAACGCAAATTAAACTGAATTTAGGAAACCCGGCGCTTGCTCTATCTAGCGCTAATATCCCAAACGATGGTATCGGTCTTGCAAGAATGGAGTTTATAATTAGCTCGTTTATACAGGTACACCCGTTGGCACTTATTCACTTTGATAGGCTAGAAGATAGCCAAGTAAAAAAACGTATACAAGAGCTAACACTAAGTTATGATTACAAGCCGCAGTATTTTATAGATAAATTAGCTCAAGGTGTGTCTTTGTTGGCTGCGAGCGTTTATCCAAAACCAATACTAGTCAGGATGAGCGATTTTAAGACTAATGAGTATGCAAACTTAATAGGCGGTTCTCAATTTGAACCAGAAGAAGAAAATCCTATGATTGGGTGGCGTGGTGCATCTAGATACTACTCAGACAATTACAAAGAAGGCTTTGCGCTGGAGTGTCTGGCAATGAAAAAAGTCAGAAACGAGTTTGGACTTACCAATATTCAGCTTATGATACCTTTTTGTAGAACGCCCGAAGAAGGAAAAAACGTTATTGCTGAAATGAAAAAAAACGGTCTCGTTCAAGGCGAAAATGGTCTTGAAATCTATGTTATGGCAGAAATTCCTAGCAATGTAATATGTGCTGATGAATATGCTCAGATTTTTGATGGATTCTCAATTGGCTCAAACGATTTAACACAACTTACTCTGGGAATTGATAGAGACTCGGGTCTTATCGCTCACCTTTTTGATGAAAGACATATTGCAGTAAAACGTATGATTTCGATGCTTATAAAAACTGCCCACAAATACAACAAAAGTGTAGGTATATGTGGCCAGGCACCAAGCGATTTTCCTGATTTTGCTGAATTTTTGGTAGGAGAAGGCATAGATTCTATGAGTCTAAACCCAGACAGCATAATGTCTACGACGCTAAAAGTTCTTGAAGTAGAAAAAAAGTTGGGTAGATAATATGTACGAAGATTCATATAGCTTGCTTAAAAACGCAACATTCGATTTTTTTGACTTATATATAGAAGATTCACTAAATAGAACTATAGAATCCAAAAATAGACAAATAGAAAACGTAAACTTTAGTACTGAAAAAGGTATTGGCATAAGAGCGGTAAAGGGCTTTTCTACGCTTTTTGCCTCCACCAACGACTTAAGTGAAAAAACGGTATTTGAGAAAACAAAATTTATTTGCGACATACAAAATCCCAAAAAAGGCGTAAATATTGTTGAAACGCCTCAAATGAGCATTTACTCATACAATGGCTATCCTGTCGATCTTGACAAATCAAAAGAGATAATTGATACAATAAATGATACTGCCTATAAAAATCCTAATATTGTGCAAGCAAGCATTACTTATTCGGATAAACTAAAGCAAATTGCTATAATTAATGAAAGTGGCAACTTAGTGCAGGAGAAACGTATTTATACTTTGCTTTATATTGAGTTAGTAGGAAAGCATGATGATATTTTGCAAACGGTGAGAAAGCCCCTTTCGGCTATGGGTGGTTTTGAATTTTTGGAAGGTATTAATTTTGAAAGATTAACGCAAGAAATGGTAGAAAAAGTAGAAGAATTAATTAAAAGCCCCCGTCTTGAACCTGCTGTAATGAGTGTAGTCTTGGATGCAAGTGCTGGTGGTACAATGATACATGAGGCTGTCGGTCACGGATTAGAAGCGGATTTAGTGTTTGAATCAATGAGTGTTTACAAAAATAAATTAGGCTCAAGAGTGGCAAATGAAAAAATCACTGTTGTAGATGATGCTTGCGTAGAAAAAGCAAGAGGCTCTTTTGTTTATGATGATGAAGGTACGCATGGTATGCGAAAAATGCTTATAAAAAATGGTATCCTAAATGATTATATGTTTGACAAAATGTATGCAAAAGCAAATAGTAGGCTTTCAAATGGCAGCGCCCGCAGACAATCTTACGCTTATGTCCCAATTCCTCGTATGTCCAACACATACATTTTGCCAGGAAACGACAGCAAAGAAGCAATTATAGATAGCATAGAATATGGATTGCTTGTCAAAAAAATGGGTGGGGGGCAAGTAAACCCTGTTACTGGAGATTTTGTTTTTGAAGTTTCAGAAGGTTATTTATTAGAAAAAGGCAAAATCAAGCATATGGTTAGGGGCGCCACACTTATAGGCAATGGTCCAAAAATTTTGCAAGATATTGATATGATAGGTGACGATTTTGGAAGTGAAGTAGGTACCTGCGGCAAGAGCTCACAAGGTGTGCCTGTTACAGACGGTGAGCCAACGCTTAGAATACCAAAAATTATGGTAGGGGGCTAACCAATTCATTATAAACTAAAAATTAGCTACGATGGTAGTTATTTTCATGGAATGCAAATACAAAAAAACAAATTTACAGTTCAACAAGAGGTAGAGTCGGCCCTTAAAAAATTATTTGATTTTAACGTGTCAATAAATTATGCAGGCAGAACTGATGCGGGTGTACATGCATTGGGGCAGGTAGTTGATTTTTATATTGATAAAACTTTAGATGTGCAGGTTATAAAAAAAGCGCTTAACGCTTTACTTAAACCAGAGGTTCGTGTATTAGGCGCTTATCGTGTGCCGGATGTTTTTCATTCGCGCTATAGTTGTATTTTTAGAGATTATGTGTATATTATAAACACTGCGGATGTGTGTATGCCATTTTTAAAAAATTACGTTTGGCATGTGCCAAAGCTTAATATATCTAGATTATTAGATGTTAAGGATTTATTTGTTGGTTATAGAAATTTTGTCTTCCTTTCAAAAGGTTCAAAAAATAAACAAACGTATCGTTTTGTTAAATATATAAGATTCAAACAAAAAGGATACTTTGCAATTTTTTTTATCAGAGGTCAAGCTTTTTTAAGAGGCATGGTAAGGCTTATAATAGGCGCTATTGTAGCTTACGCAAGAGGTATTATTTCTATAGAACAGATTGAAAATACTTTGACTGCCACTTATAGACAAAATTCTCTCAAAGCTCCAGCATGCGGATTATACTTTAAACGAGCAATTTATTAGAGGTGAGTAATGATTAGTAAAGAGGAATTAAAGAAACTAGAAAAATTAGCTAAGCTAAAATTTCAAGATAAAGAGATTGAAAAATTTAGTTCTCAATTAAATGATATATTAGAGTACATGAAAGAGATTGATGAATTGAATTTATCTAATATTGAACCTTTATCCAATCCACTTGGCAATGTAAATTTTTTTAGACAAGATAGAGTAGAAAAAAATTTTCAAGTAGAAGATATATTAAAAAATGCCCCAGATCGTGACAATAATTACTTTAAAGTTCCAAAAGTTATCTAATGGAGAAAATTTATGATAGAAAAAACTTTGCATGAACTTATAGAACTGATCAAAAAACGGGACATTTCAGCAAAAGAGATTTATAAAGAGCAAATTAAGGTTATTAAAGAGAAAAATCCAGATCTTAACGCCTATATTAGTTTAATCGAAGATGTTCAATCAGAAGAATCTGGCAGTTTGTTTGGTTTGCCTATTGCTATAAAAGATAATATTATGATTAAAGGGCATAAAACTACATGCGGTTCAAAAATGCTTTCAAATTTTGAAAGTATATATAATGCCACCGTAATTGAAAAACTTGAAAAAGCAAGTGCTAGTTTTATAGGCAAAACGAATATGGATGAGTTTGCAATGGGTTCGTCTTGTGAGACTTCTTGCTTTGGCCCTACCAAAAATCCATGGAATAAAAGCCGTGTCAGTGGTGGTTCAAGCGGTGGCTCAGCAGCAGCCGTTGCTTCTGGGTTAGCCATTGCTGCATTGGGTTCTGATACGGGAGGTTCTATCAGGCAACCTGCTTCTTTTTGCGGCGTTGTGGGCTTAAAACCTACATATGGACGTGTTTCTCGCTATGGACTTGTAGCGTTTGCCTCTAGCTTGGATCAGATCGGACCTATTACGCGCGATGTAAAAGATGCAAGCTTACTTATGAATATCATTTCAGGATTTGACCCAAAAGATTCTACGTCGGTAAATATTGAAGTTCCTAATTATTTAGAATCTTTAACTGAAGACTTAAAGGGTATAAAAATAGGAGTTTATGAGGCAGCTTTAGACTCTGTCTCAAAAGAAATAGCGCTTTCCATCGAAAACGCTATTCAAACATATAAAAAACTGGGTGCAGAGATTAAAAAAATTGATTTGCCCCATATCAAGTATTCTATCTCAGATTATTATATTTTAGCATGCGCCGAAGCTTCAAGTAATCTGGCACGCTTT
Source organism: Desulfurella sp. (assembly GCF_049977265.1). Taxonomy (GTDB): domain Bacteria; phylum Campylobacterota_A; class Desulfurellia; order Desulfurellales; family Desulfurellaceae; genus Desulfurella. Next base: position 50,539 of record NZ_JBMFGQ010000001.1, read on the forward strand.
GATGGTGTCAAATATGGATATAGAAGTAATGATGAATCTATTGAAGAAATGTATGTAAATACAAGAAGTGAAGGTTTTGGTGCTGAGGTAAAGCGTCGAATAATGCTTGGTACTTACGTGCTCTCAAGTGGATATTACGATGCTTATTATGTACGCTCACTGCGCCTTCGCCATCTGATAAAAATGGATTTTGATAAAGCATTTGAACAAGTTGATGCAATAATATTGCCAACAACGCCCACTGATGCGTTTAAAATTGGAGCAGTTACTAAACCTCTTGAAATGTATCTTTCTGATACTTTTACTATACCTGCAAATTTAGCGGGATTGCCCGCAATTAGTATACCGTGTGGTATAAGTAGCAATAATTTGCCTTTGGGTTTGCAAATCTTGTCAAATACTTTTAAAGAGGATATATTACTAAAAGTTGCATATGCATTTGAGCAACAGCATGATTATTATAAAAAAATACCTATCCTGGAGTAAAAAATGAAAGATGTTTGGGTAAAAGTTGACCTTGTAAGTGGTGAGAGCTATATTGGAACGATTGAAAATCTTGAAAGTGACGATCTGCTATCTTTTTTAGATGAGCAAAGCTACTGGGGTATTAAATTAGAAAATGTAAATACATACAAAGAGGTTGATGGTCAAGTCATAATAAAGCCTCTTGATGCGAAAGATTCGATGTTTGATGGTCGTCTCATAATAATGAGCCCAGAGCACATTATTACAATTAAGTTTCTTAAAAATGAAAGTGGAATTTTGAATAAATTTAACATTAAAAAACTCAAAATAAAAAAAAATAAACGAAATGTTGTACCATTTAAATTACTAAAAAAGGAGAATAAATGAAACTGACTACAAATGAAATTGTTAAAGCTCTTGAAAATGTATATGATCCAGAATTGGGTTTAGATGTTGTATCACTAGGATTTTTATATAATATTAGCATAGACGAAGATAATGTTGTTGTTGTTACAATAACATTGACAGTGCCGGGCTGTCCACTGCATATACCTATTACCGAAGATATAAGGGAAAAAATCATGGAACTTGGCGCAAAAGAGGTGTTTGTAGATGTTGTCTGGGACCCACCCTGGAATCCTTCCATGATGAGCCAAGAGGCTAGAAAGCGACTTTTGGGTGAGTAATGAGTATAGGATGTGCTATAATTACTTACAACGAAGAAGACTCTATTGAAAGAGCACTTAAAAGCGTTGATTTTTGTGACGAGATAGTTATAGTCGATTCATACAGCACAGATAATACTGTAAGTATAGCAAAAAAATATACAGATAAAGTATATTTTAACAAATTTGTAAATTACGGCGAACAAAAGAATTTTGCTATAGAAAAACTTTCAACCGACTGGATATTGAGTATTGACGCAGATGAAGTCGTTGACCCCTCTTTAAAAGCAGAAATTCTAAAAGCTATAAAAAATACAAAATTTGATAGTTACTATATAAAAATTCAGCTTGTATTTTTAAATAAAGCTCTTAAGTTTGGTGGTGCACAAAACTGGCATTTGAGGCTTTTTAGAAAAGGTCTAAAGTTTAGCAATTCCATAGTGCACGAAAAGGTTATGTCAAAAAACGCTTCGCGCTTAAATGGTAAGATTTTACACTATAGTTATAAAGATTTAAGTCATTACATTGAAAAACTAAACAAATATACATCTATTTCCGCTACTTTAAATTTAAAAAAAAACTACAATGTGCACCCAATTATACGTTTTAATTTAGAGCTTTTTAAAAGATTTATTATTAGAGGTGCCTTTCTGGATGGTTACGAAGGTGTTTTGTATGCACTTCTATCAAGTTTTTATCAACTTGTTAAATATGCTAAAGTAAAAGAGCTAAATTAGTGTTTTTGATAATTTTGCTTTGTTTTGTAATTATTATTTTTTTACTCAGGTACAATTTTTTTCGTTTACCCAAAAAAGGCATTATTATCTTACTATACCATAGTGTTTCTAGTCAAAAATCTAATACAAGCTTAGATAAGTTTAATATTTCATTAGAGAAGTTTGAAAAACAGATTAAATTTTTAAAAAAGCTTGGATATTCAGCAATAAAAGCTAGCGAAACAGAACATATCTTGCAAAATAAACTTTATAATAAAAAAAAGTTTATTCTGGTAACATTTGATGATGGCTACAAAAATAACTTAGAAGCTGCAAAGATTTTAAATAAACATGGTTTTAGTGCCCTTTTTTTTATATCAAGTGCCTATATTGGTAAAACGCTTGATAATATGCCAATGCTCGATGAAAATGATATTAAATTATTAATTGAATTAGGTATGGAAATTGGCTCTCATTCTCATTTTCACTTAAAACTTTCTGAATTATCTAAAAATGACATTTTAGAAAATGTGACTCGATCAAAAGAAATATTATCTCAATTTACAAATGTAGAAGATTTTGCATATCCTTTTGGTAATTATAGTGATGAAGTAATTGACGTTTTAAAAAAAATTGGTTTTAAGCGTGCTTATATTATTGGTCAATCTGTCAACAATTGTAAGTACAATCCTTACATACTCAAAAGGTCAATCATACGCAAATCCACTAATTATTTAGATTTATACTTAATATTAACACGTGGCCGTTCTAGAATATAAATTTAATTAATTTTTTCACTTGACATTTATATAAATTTAATATATTTTATATTTAAAGAATTTTTTTTGGGAGGTTTTATATGGCTGATGGGAAAATGTCTAACCCAGGTGCAGTTGGGTTGGGTGGATTTGCTTTAACTACGTTTGTTCTAAATTTAGCTAATGCTGGTTTGGTTCCGGCAGCGTTGTTTGCTGTGCTTCCTTTAGGTTTGTTCTATGGTGGTTTGACGCAGTTTATTGCTGGTTTTTTTGAGTTCAAAACAGGCAATACATTTGGCATGACAGCTTTTACTAGTTATGGAGCATTCTGGATTGCACTTGCTTTTTTAATCTATATGGGGCCAATCTGGCATTGGATTCCTGATGCAGCTTTTGGTGCAGCCTTAGGTGTTACGCTTGTTGCATGGACTATCTTTACTGCATTTATGACTGCGTTGGTATTTAATACTAAACACACTACCGTTATAACGATTTTTGTTTTATTGCTAATTTTGTTCATCTTGCTTGATATTGGCCACTATACAGGAAGCCAAGCAATAACTACCTTTGCTGGTTATGAAGGAATCATTACAGCTTTGGCTGCGTGGTATGGTATGTATGAGGCTATTAAGGCTCAATTTGATTTAACCACATAATTAATTAGATTTTGCTTGATTAAAATAGCAAGAAGTTGTATAATACTTCTTGCTATTTAGTTTAGGAGGTATTTGTAAAGATGGAAATGTCAGAAAAAATAAAAGTTCAAAGAAAAAAGAAAGGCTTAACCCTCAAAGCTTTAGCAGAAAAAGTGGGTTGTACAGATGCTTATATTTCTCAAATAGAAACCGGTAAGGCTATGCCTTCTATTAGTATTTTAAAAAAATTAGCTGAAAGTTTAGATATAGAGGTAAAAGACTTACTTAGCGATGAAAAGCAACAGGATAAAATATTTTTAACCAAAAATGAGCGTACACAAATCATATATCCTGGTAGCCACGTAAAGGCAGAATTGTTGGTATCAAAAATCTCTAACAAAATGATGGAGCCTTTGTATAAAATAATTCCAGTCGGTTGTGATTCTCAAGGCGAGCACAGACATAATGGTGAAGAATTTGGTTACATTTTAAAAGGTAAACTTGAGTTGAGGATTGGCAGTCAAAGTACTGTTTTGGAAGCCGGCGATAGTTTTTATTTTTCATCCCTTTTGCCGCATTATTATAAGAATATAGGTGATGTGGACGTAGAAACTATATGGGTTGTTGCGCCACCTGTGCTTTAGTATACATGTGCAGGTATTTGTTATCCTTGCTTATTGAATTTGTGAAGTTGAATTTTTTTAAAGAGGGTGGAGGATTCGTCCATATAAGAAGCTTGCCATATTCTTTTGATAATAATTTATAAATTTTTGATTCGATTTTACTATCTATCTTCAATCCACGTAGTGTGGCTATGCTAAAAGTATCTTGAGTTTTCATACTTAATATATCTATATTTAAAATTCTTGCTTTAATTGATAATTTCATGCATGTATCTCTTAAAAATGCGCATTTTTTAGCATTTGTTTCAACCATTGTTATGCGCAGGCCTGCGCATAAAATGCCTATTATAATCGATGGAAAACCATTACCAGAACCTATGTCTAAAAGCTCACCTATTGGATTTTGAATAATCTCAAAAAATAATAGACTGTCCTGTATATGCTTTATTATATCAAGTTTTTTGGATGTTAAATTTATTGACGCATTCCACTTTTTGAGATTTTCTATATATAAGATTAATTTTTCAAACGTGTCATTTGTGTATAAATCTGTTTTTTTTAGTAAATTTTCAAGCTGGTTTTGATTGTACATTTTTTTTGTGTAAAAATATACTAATTATTTGTATTGCTACAGGTGTCATTCCTGGTATTCTCATTGCTTGACCAAGTGTTTTTGGCATAACTTCTTTTAATCTTATTTTGATTTCTGCTGAAAGTCCAGCTACGCTATCGTAGTTAAAATCATCAGGTATAATAATATTTTCAAGTTTTTTGAATTTTTCTATTTGTTGTTTTTGTAAATTAATGTAGCCTTCGTATTTAATCTCTATTTCTAATTGTTGTATTTCAATTTCATTTAGTATTGGTAAATCAGCAAGTATAGCTTGTAATTTTTTGTAATTCACTTCTGGCCTTGCAAGCAATTTAGATAAATTGACTTTAGTTTTTATTGGCTGGGTTTCAATCGATGAAAGTTTTTTGTTAAATTCTATAGTTGGCATTACAAACGTTTTTTTCAAACGATTGATTGTTTCATTCATTTTTTGTATATATTCCGAAAGTTCTTCATAATGTACTTTATCCAGTAAACCATATTTGTATGATTTTTCTGCTAAACGTAAATGTGTATTGTCTTCTCTTAATAGTAATCTGTATTCAGCTCTTGATGTAAATATTCGATAAGGTTCTTTAACACCTTTTGTTACAAGATCATCTATCATCACGCCACTATAAGCTTCATCCCTACCGAGTACAAAAGGTTTTTTTTCAAGTAAATACATAGCGGCATTTATACCTGCTACCATACCTTGTGATGCTGCTTCTTCATAGCCACTTGTGCCGTTAATTTGACCAGCTAAAAATAATCCTCTAATCTTTTTTGTCTCTAGCGTATGCTTTAGTTGAATAGGATTTACAAAATCATACTCTATTGCATAACCAGGTCTTATAATTTCTACATTTTCCAGCCCTTTTATTGTTCTTAGATACTTTACCTGTACTTCGTAATCCAGTGAAGTATTCAGACCATCAGCGTAAATTTCATTTGAGCCCGCATCTTGTGGTTCTAAAAATATTTGATGTCTTTCTCTATCTGGAAATTTTACTACTTTATCTTCAATTGATGGACAATACCTTGTGCCTATGCCATGGATCATGCCGCTGTAGAGCGGAGATTTGTCCAAATTTTCTCTAATTGCTTCATGCGTTTTTTCGTTTGTGTATGTCAGATAGCATGGATAATTTGAAGGATTAAAGTTTTTGGTTTTAAATGAAAATGGCATAGGCTCATTGTCTCCCATTTGTGGTTCTAATGCATCAAAATCAATTGTTCGAGCGTCTAGCCTTGGTGTTGTACCAGTTTTTAGCCTGCCAATCATAAGACCAGCTTTTGCCAAACTCTCTGATAGTTTATCAGCGGGTGGCTCCCATGCCCTACCAGCGTGAAATTCATTCAAACCGATAAATATTTTGCCTTTTAAGAATGTTCCGCTAGCTATAACAATTGCACTGCATTCAAATTCATTGCCTATGTTCGTCACAACGCCTCTTACTTTGTCGTCTTCTATAATAATTTCATCTACGGTTGCTTGTTTAACTTCTAAATTTTTTTGATGCTCAAGTGTGTGTTTCATTCTCAATCTGTATGCAGGCATGTCTGCTTGTGCTCTTGATGACCATACCGCTGGACCTTTACTTTTATTTAATAATTTAAATTGTAATCCTGTTTCATCTATATTTCTAGCCATCTCTCCGCCAAAAATATCCACTTCTTTTACTAAATGTCCTTTTGCTAGTCCGCCAACGGCTGGGTTGCAGCTCATCGCCCCAATACTCTCAACAGAAATAGTAATAAGTAGCGTACTTAAATTTAGTCTTGCACAAATGAGTGCTGCTTCGCAGCCTGCATGACCTCCGCCAATTACTATACAGTCATATTTTTTCGGATAAATATACATTGCTTACCCCTAATGTTCCACGTGGAACATTTTTTTACTTTCCAACACAGAAATTTTTAAATACGTTATCTAAAATATCTTCGTTTTCTATTTTACCAATAATTTGCTCAATAAAATCTGCTAAAATTTGTAAGTCAATGCTTATCAAAGAAGGATCTAAAAAATTTCTGTATGCTTTTTTTAACTTTTTGGTTTGACTTAGAGCAGATTTTAGCGCAAACGTTTGACTTGCGTTTAATGATACTATTTCTTCTTCGCTGTAGTTTTCTAACAGGATATTGTAAAGTTTATTTTTTAATTCGTCAAGGCCTGTTTTTTTTAGACAGGAAATTTCAACTGTGTCGAATTTGAAAGGATAATTTGAACGTTTTGGTAAATCAGATTTATTTAAGACTACAATGACATTCTTTTTGTTATGAATGTAATCAATTATGACATTATCTTCTATATTAAATTCACTACTTGTATCAAAAACAGCAATTAATAAATCAGCGTTTTTGATTGCATCCTTAGATTTTTCAATGCCTAAAAATTCGATTTTGTTTGAATGCTGTCTTATACCAGCCGTATCTAAGATAGTTAAGGCAATTCCATTTAAATTTATGTATTGAGAAACGATATCCGTGGTTGTTCCAGGAATTTCTGTAACAATAGCTCTTTCTTCACCAACCAGCATATTCAACAAGCTTGATTTTCCAACATTGGGCTTGCCAATGATAGCTACACTTGCACCCTCAAAAAAAAATTTGCCCTTTGTTGCATATTCCAACAGTTTGTTAATAAGCTGTTCGATATTATTAAGTATAGAAAGCTTTTTCCCAAGTTCTATATGACTTAATTCTTCATCAGGATGATCTATAATAACTTCATTTTCAGCCATTAAAAATAATATTTTTTCTCTTAGCTTTTCAATAATGGTAGTATTTTGTTTTAAAAGTTGCCTAAAGGCAATATCAAGCGCTTTTTGTGTTTTTGCTTTAATTAAATTTACAACAGCATTCGCCTGAACCAAATCAATTTTATTATTTAAAAAAGCACGTTTGGTAAATTCACCGGGTTGTGCGAGTCTTGCCCCGTTTTGTAAAACCAGCTCAAGAGTATTTTTCATAATAAGTAGACCACCATGGCAGTTAATTTCAAAAGAATCTTGTCCTGTGTAGGAAAAAGGAGCTTTAAATACACTCACCAATACTTCATCAACTATCTTAGCGTTAGAATCTTTTATAAAACCATGATAAAAACGATTTGCTTCAAAATATTCCTGTTTTGAATAAAATATTTTTTTTAGAAGTTCTAAAGAGTTTTTTCCGCTTACCCTTATTATACCAATTGCTGACTCTATGTATCCTGTAGCGATTGCGGCAATAATGTCATCATCGTTCATTTTGCTTTTGCTTTTGCTTGAATTATTCTTGTATCAATAAGTTGTTGTATAATTGTAAATACATTGTTTGCAATCCAATACAGGACAAGTCCTGATGGAAAACCCATAAACATAATAGTAAATATGATTGGCAAAAATAACATTATTTTTGCCTGCATGGGATCGAGTGTAGAAGGAGAAAGTTTTTGCTGTATGAACATGGTAAGGCCCATTATTATTGGTGTAATGTAGTAGGGATCTTTGGCTGATAGGTCGGTTATCCAGAAAATAAATGGCGCATGTCTTAATTCAATAGCATTTAGTAAGACATTGTATAGAGCAATAAAGACGGGTATTTGAATAAGTATAGGCAGACAACCACCAAGCGGGTTAACCTTGTGTTTTTTGTATAATTCCATTGTTGATTTATTTAGCAATTCGGGCTTTCCTTTGTATTTCAATTGCAACTCTTTTAATTGTGGCTGAAGATTTGCCATTGCTTTCATAGATTTAAATGATTTGTACGTTAGAGGATAAAAAATTAATCTAATAAAAAATGTTAGCAAAATAATAGCAAGGCCGTAATTGCCAACGATAGAGTAAAGATATTTTAAAACATAAAGGAGCGGCTTTCCAATAAAGCCAAACGTTCCAAATCTAACTATTCGATCCAATTTGGGATCATATGCAGATATAATGGAACTAGATTTAGGACCCGCAAATGAGTAGATAGATGAGTTTGTGTTAAGGTTGACATAAATGTATTTATTAGAATCAATTTCTTTAAAACCGCCAGATAAAAGTGTATTATCGTATAACGCAACACAGAAATATTTGTCTTCAAGTGCTATCCAAGTCAATTTTTCAATTTGACCGATATCTTTATCTGTTTTAATTTTATCGTTAATTAATGCGACAGCGCCGACATGAGAATCTTTGCTGGATTTTCCAAAGTTTTCATTTAAAAGAAGTGAATATTTAGCATTTAAGGATTGATCGTTTTTATAAACGTTTGTTTCAAAGACTATACCATAATTTTTAAATACGTAACGCTTAATAATTTTTATATCACCCACCGCTTTTGTAAGCAAAACAATAGTTGCACCATTGTGTTTTTTAATATCAACATTATATTGGCCTTCTAAGGATTTTTTTTGTAGTGCAGAGTCTTCAAATTGGGTATAAAATAAACCAATTTTAGCATTTGGATCAGCGAGATTGATGTATTTATTGTCTTGTTTGTAGGTTTTCAGTAAAAGATTCTTGATTGTACCGTCTGTTAGTGATATGCTAACGTCTAAATCATTAGAATTGATATTTGCGGTCATATTTTTATTATTCTGAATATGTGTATTTTCAATTGAGCTTAGATTTGGTACTAACTTAGTGGTTTGGTTTACAGATTTTATAGAAATGTTTTCAGGTTTTGGCATAAAAAAGTAGTCATAAAACACAATAATGAGTACTGTTAGTAAAACGGCTATCAAGATTCTTTTTTCGTTTTCTTGCATAATTTATTCCTCTTAAATAATGGTTTTGGTGGGTCAAACCCACCTTTGCTCCAGGGAGCGCACCTTAAAACTCTCCAAACAGACAACAAAAAACCTTCAAAGAAGCCAAATTTTTTTACAGCTTCGATGGAATAATTCGAACACGTCGGATAAAATCTACAGCTGTTTGGGAAGATAGGTGATATAAATAGCTGATAAAATCTAACTGCCTTAATAAAAAAAACACTAAGAATTTTGTTTACTGTCTTCATATGTGTAGAACTTATAAAGCAACTTATGAAAAGTATCCAATAACATCTGAAAGTTACTATTTATAATAGGTTTTCGTGCAACTAATATAATGCTTGTCCCAGGTAGTATAAATTCTTTCGATAATCTAAGAATTTCTCTCATACGACGTTTTGCTTTATTTCTATCTATAGCATTACCTATTTTTTTGCTGGCAACAACCGCTACTCTTTTTTTTAAATCTTTATCTTTCTTTAAAAAAATAACAAAAAAATTACAAACATATTTATGCGACTTGTTGTATAGATATATAAATTCTCCATGCTTATTTATATGCTCAAAATCAAATTTTAAATTGCCAATCGCTTTCTACCCTTTGCCCTTCTTCTTGACAAAACTTGTCTACCATTTGCAGTTTTCATTCTTACTCTAAAGCCATGGGTTCTTTTTTTTGGCGTATTATGTGGTTGAAATGTCCTTTTCATGTAACCTCCTACAAATCCAGCTGCCATTATAAACAATAAAGACATAAAAATCAAATATTAGTTTTTGACAAAGTGTTGTCAATATGCTAAATATCGTTTTATGTTGTCAGTATCGCAAAATTTTATAAGCTTGCGTGAAAAAAGTTAAAATTTAAAGGTAAAAAAAATGTCAAAAAGTATGTCAATTATTAATGACAATTGTCAAAAACTTTTATGATAAGCTGGGTCAATTTGCTTGATGCAATAGGCACAATGGCATTTGCAGCCTCTGGTGCGCTTGCTGGAGTCAAAAAGCAAATGGATTTATTTGGTGTAATTGTACTAGGTCTTGTAACAGCAATTGGTGGTGGTATAGTCAGAGATGTGATTTTAAATAGCCTGCCACCATACGTGTTTGTGCATAATCTAGATATAATAATAGCTATTTTAACATCCATAATTGTATTCATTGCTCCAAAAAGTATTGAAAAAAGACGAATATTTTTTTATTTTGATGCGCTAGGCCTTGGTGTATTTAGTGCAATTGGTGTATCTAAAGCGATAGACTATCATATGAGTTTTATTGGTTCTATAATATTAGGTACAATAACAGCAGTATTTGGTGGCATGATAAGGGATGTATTGCAAGCAGAAATTCCTTTGGTATTAAGAAAAGAAATATATGCTTCAGCATGCATTATTGGCACATCACTTTTTTATGTTTTGCATCTGTTAAAACTCAATGTATCCATTAATTTATTTTTGTGCACAATTATAATATTTACGCTTAGAATAATTGCTTTTTCAAAAAATTGGCAATTACCACGAAAGATGTTGTAGTTTACAATATTTTTTGTATACTTTTCAAAAGTAATTCTTGAGAACCAATGTTTGTATTATCTAGATGGGGTTTTTTGTATGTATATTTAACTAATTCCCAGGCGGTTTTATCACTTAGATTTATATTAAGTATAGATTTTAAAAATTTTTTGGCTTTTAAATTGTGGATTTCGTATAAAATTTCAATACGTTTATCAAAATTTCTTACCATCCAATCAGCTGTGGATATAAACATTCTTTCGTTGCCACTATCATAAAAGTACAAAATACGAGCATGCTCTAAAAACCTGCCAATTATGCTTTTAACAGTTATATTTTCACTCATATTTTTTACTTTTGGAACTACAGAACACAAGCCTCTAACTATAAGATCAACCTTTACGCCAGCGCAAGAAGCTTCATATAGTTTGTCTGATATTTGCTTGTCATATAAAGAGTTCAGTTTGGCGGCCATGTAGCCTTTTTTGCCTTTCTTGGTATTTTTGATTTCATTATTAATCATATCTATTATTGATTGTCTAAGTATCTTTGGTGAAATCTTTACTCGTTCCCAGTCAAATATATCAGAATATCCCATCATGTAATTGAATAAATTAACGATCTCTTGACCAGTTGAATCGTCTTTTGTAATGTAATCGATATCCGTATAGATTAAAGCGGTTTTTTCATTATAATTACCTGTGGATATATGCGTGTAGCGCACCAACTGGTCTGATTCTTTTCTGACAACCAGCATTGTTTTTGCGTGTATTTTTAAATCTAAAAAACCGTAAGTTACAATGCAGCCGGCATTTTCCAATCGTTTTGCCCACCCTACGTTTTTTTGCTCATCAAAGCGTGCTTTAAGCTCAATTACAACACTCACATGTTTTCCGTTTTTTGCAGCTTTTTCTAATAATTCTATAATTTTTGAATCGTCATTTGTACGATAAAGCGTAATTTTTATTGATAGCACATTTCTATCATTCACAGCTTCTTCAAGAAATTTTATTATTATTTTAAAATCGTGGTAGGGCCTAAGCAGTACTATATCGTTAGTTTTTAATATTTCAAAAAAGCTCGTTTTTTTAATGTGCTGCAGGTAATTAGGAATAGTCGGTTTAAATGTTTCAAAATAGAGAGATTTTTTTGTTTCTAAAATATTAAAAATAAAGCTAAAATCCAGAAGTCCTTTTATTATGTATATGTCTTTTGGGTAGAGATCAAAATAATTCATCATTTTGTCGATAAAAGAATTATCAATTTCTCTGTCAATTTCTAAACGTACTACGTTGCTTTTTTTTCTTAAATCCAAATAATGCTCTATTGCTTCGAGTAAATCTTCTGATAGTTCCTGGTGTATGGGTAGATCTGCATTACGTGTTAGTCTAAACAAAAAGAATCGTTTTATATTGTAATTTGAATATACCTTGCTCAAAAACTTCTCAACAATATAATTTGTTGTGTAATAGATAGATTGTTTTTTATATTTAATTTTGAACGATTTGGGAAGCACATTAGGTATAATCAAAATTGAATAAAACAAATCTGAATTTTTTTCCATTTCGACAAAAAAAGCCGATGTTAAGTTTTGGATAAAGGGAATTCGATTGATATTATTTAAAGCAACAGGTGTTAGTACAGGTAAAATATCCAATAAAAAAATCTCTTCAATATGTATCAAATATTCTTTAGGGTTAATAATTACTCTTTTTGATTTTAATTGAGGTTTGAGATGATTTTCAAAAATATCGTTTCTTAACTTTACTTGCGCCGCTACTTTTTTTGCAATTTCTTCTAGTTGTTTTTGGGGTGTCATCAAAGATATGTCTGCTACATTATACCCTGCATCAATTTGGTCTTTTAACCCAGCTACTCTAACCATAAAGAATTCATCCAAATTAGACGCATGAATGGCTATAAATTTTAATTTTTCAAGTACAGGTACATCTGGATTTCTTACTTGTTCTAGTACCCGATAATTAAAATCTAGCCAGCTAAGTTCCCTATTATTGTATAAAAAATCACTCATATTTTAGTTTTATGTAAAGTTTTGGAGCAATCCCAAATGTTTCTAAAAAATCAGTGGATTTATTTTTAAACGTAAGCTCTTCTAAAAATGGGATTTTTAGAGCAACAGCTGTAATTTTGATTTCATTTTCATTTACTTCAATATTAATATCTTCTATGATTTGCATATGACTTGCATCAAGTGCATCTGCTATCTTTAAAAGTGAAATAATTTTTTTTAAAGATAAAATTTTTTCTATTGGTGCGCTTAACAACTCGTCCTCAGATTCTATTTTTGCTTTGTTTCTGTGAAATAATACGCTTGCAGCTACATAGTCAATTATTTCTTTATCTATACCGGGCATATTAATGGATTTTGCAATATAATAAGAGTGTCTATGGTGATTGTTTACGCCTATGTAGTAGCCTACATCGTGCAATATGCAAGCTGCATCTAGTATTGTTTTTTCTTTAAGTGTCATTGAATGAATGCTTTTTAGTTCGGCATAAAGCCTGTTTGCAAAATGCAGCACTTTTTTGGCATGTTTTAAATCGTTGTTGTATTTTTTAGAATAGGCTAAAATTTGATTTAAAATTTTTTTGTTAATAGATTTTTCTTTAAAACTTTTTGAGTAATAATTAATTAATTGTTGGGGAAATGTAGCATTTGAGAATAGGAAGCCATCTAAATTAAGCAATTTTAGCAAAGCAGAAAAAGTATAAACAATGGGCGTTATCACGTTAGCGTCATTGAGACTTAAATTGTAGTTTTTGGATATAGCTTGAGGCTCGCTTGATTTTATATCTTGGTAAAGCGCGATTAATGATTTGTATGAAATTTTATTGCTTTTTGGTTTGATAACTTTTACAAGCAAATTTATGGAACTACCGCAACCAATCATGTGCTTTATAGAGTCAATCGAGTTGCAATTTTGCTTTATCGTGTTCAAAATTTTGCCCAATTGTTCTTCATAAGCTTTGTACTTTATGGTATTGCTAAGATCTTTAAATAGTAAAAATTGCCTGAGAGCACCGGCGTTAAATACAGAATTAAAAATATCCACTTCACCTATCTTTATGTTAATAGATAGACTGCCGCTTGATAAATAAGCTAAAAGCAAACCTTCTTGTGCAAATTTGTCAAAACTTTTTATATCGTTTTTAACACCTAAATATTTTACATACATTTCATGGGTTTCATCAATAACTTCTATATCAAGTTGTGTTTTAGTTGTTATGTAATTTATAAAAAAATATTTATTTTGAGCATCCCTAACAGCACTTGTGCAGATAGCTTTGTAGTTGCCCCAGATTTTGTACTCGTCTAATTTTTGCGCATATTTTGATAATATTTGAGCCGTAACTTTTACTTTTTCTAAGCTAATATAGCCTTTTTCAAACGTATCAAGACCAAGCGCAACAGGCGTAACAATACTTTCTAGAACTCTTTCCTTTGAGTTTTTAAACTCACTAATTTGCATGCGAATGGCGCTTGAACCAATATTTATTATGCCAAATATACCGTTTTTCATATAATTGAAACCTTTTTACCAGTAACTTTTTCTAAAAGATTCTTTTTTGCATTTGCTGCTTTCATTTCTAAAAAAGTATCTTCGCTTGATATAGCTACAATTTTTATATTATCCTTTTCAATACTAACCTTGATGTCTTTTACAAAGCTTCTGTGACTTCTATCAAGACCATCTGCTATTCTTAAAATTGCAGCAAGTTTTTTTATTTTGTCCTTCTTTTTTTTTGAAAATGATTGGTAAAATTTATGCGATTTGTTTGGTAGACTGCCTCTGTGAAAATAAGAAATTGTTGCTATCATGTTTTTTTGCTTAATACTAAAGCCTGTTAGATCTGAATTTGTAATGAGATAATACGAATGCATATGGTGTTTTGAAAATGATATATATGTGCCAATATCGTGCAAAATGCAAGCTGCTTCGAGTAAAGCAAAATCTTTGTCTTGAAGAGTAAGCGTTTGTTTTAGCTGTTCAAAAAGCTTTTTGGCGAGGTTATTTACGCAAAGAGCATGTGGTTCTTCAAAGTTAAATTTATTGCCAAGCTCTATTAATCTAGAAAACTTTAAATCGCTATCTAAAGTTTGAAATGGAAATGATAGACCAATTTTATTTAATGTGTCAATTAAAAGACCTGTTCTTAAGCCACCCATAAAAGTGTAGAAGCCTTCAACGTTATAAAAATTCATTATGCTTTCTATTACCATACAAGCAGGTAAAATTATATCTGCGCGTTTTTCTTCTACACCTTTTATTTTTTTAATATCGTCAATTTTCATCCTACGCAATGTATTAATGAGACTTTTGACATATGATCTTGGCACATACTTTGCATATGATGTAGCTTTTTTGTTTTGTGACATATAATACATGATTGCAATATTATTTAGTGTACCGCCTGTTGCTACAATAGTGTCAATATTTATATCATCGAGATTTTGTAGCGTTTCTTCTATAAAATCTTTCATGGCATAAATAGATGATTGGGATGGCGGATCTTTTTTTAAAAATTCATGTTTTAGTCTTGTGCAACCAAGCAGCGTACTGTAAGAATCTACAAGTTCACCTTTTTGTGATATTACAATTTCGCTACTTCCACCACCTATATCTATTGTAAGAGCATTCATGTTTTTTATGTCAAAATTATAAAGTACAGCTAAAAAATTATAATAAGCTTCTTCTTTGCCACTGATTATTTCAATATCTATGCCAAAGCGCTCTTTTGTTGTTTTAACAATTTCATATGCGTTTTGTGCATCTCTAAGCGCTGCTGTACCAACAGCTCTTATAATTGTTGCTTTATGGTTCTGTATAAGATTATTTATTACTTCCATGTTTTTATAAAATAAATCAGCAGTTTGTCCATCAATGTAGCCTTTGGAAAATACGCAGTCGCCAAGTCTTAAAATTTCTCTATAATCCTGGATTATGCGATAGCTTTTTTCCAGACTTTGTGCAACTTGAAGCCTTATTGAGTTTGAACCAATGTCAATGATTGCTATGATAGGATAATCAGGCATGTTCACCCCAGTTTATTTCAAAAAATCTTAAAAAAGATAATAAAAAAATAACTTTTTTTCTTTTTTGTTTTAAATTACTTTTAAAAGTTTCAATAAGTGCTTCTATTGCATTTATCGAATCCGGCAGTATTGTTTTTAGTGATTTTAGATATTCAATATGGACACTTAAGTCTTGAACATAGCCTAGTTTATCCTGGAGTTGTCTTAGTTGAATAAGGCGTTCTTGAATTTTTTGGTTTTGAACTTGAGTTTTTTGTAGAATTTCTAAAATGTACCTGTATTTTTTGTACTCAATGCGTAATTTATGCAAATTTTTTTTAGCAGGCTTAATTTTTTTAATTTTTTTAGCTTGCGCGTTAAGTGATAAAAAAGCTATTGTTTCAAACTTAAAGTCAAAAAAAACATCTTTTCTGTAGCTTTTTTGTACAATTGTCTGGTTTATTTTTATTAAAAAATCATCAAAACTTAGACTAAGAATATTGTAAAAATTGGATTTTTGTATACCGTATTCTTTTTCTAAATAGGTTTTTAGTTCTTTTAAATCGTTTTCGAATATGTCCAGTTGATTTATTTTTTCAATCAAAATTTGGGTATCTCTGGCTATATTTGATGATTTTAAAAAAAATTTTAGCGTATTTAATAATTGTGTGTCTGTATTTAAATACTTTTTAAAAACTAAAAAATAAGATAAAAGACGCCTTATAGCCACGCGCAAATCATGCAGGGCTTCATCTTTAGTATAAAACTCTTTAAAATTTGACTCAATCTCAGACACCTGATTGATTATGATTTCTTCAAAAACATCGTAAAATAGCATAATTTAACTATTAGGTAAAAAATTTTTTGTATACATAAAAACTATATTTGGATCAAGATTTAATACTTTTTCGTTTTTATCTTTATAATCATTGTTGAGTAAAAAATGTTTGATCAAATTTAGACGTGCTTTGTGTTTGTCATTTGCTTTAACAATTATCCACGGTGAGCGCGGTGTGTGGGTTCTCTCAAACATTTCATCCCTTGCTTTAGTGTAATCGTCAAAATGCTTTAAAGCAGCATCATCTACTGGGCTTTCCTTCCATTGCTTGAGCAGATCAGTTTTTCTTGATTTTAACCTTTTTTCCTGTTCTTTTTTGTCAATATCCAGATAATACTTAAACATCTTAATGCCTGCATTTATAAGGAGGTTTTCAAAGTATACTACATCTTCAAAAAATTGTTCGTACTCTTTTTTAGTACAAAAACCCATTACACGTTCCACTCCTGCCCTATTATACCAGCTTCTATTAAACAATACGAACTCAGACGGAGCAGGCAAATGCGGTACAAATCTCTGGAAATACCATTCTTTTGCTTCTTTATCCGTTGGTTTCGAAACTGCAAAGATACGCGTTTCTCTTGGACTCAAATGCCTTGTTATGGTTCTTATCATGCCATCTTTACCAGCAGAATCTCTACCTTCAAGGATTATTAACACCTTCTCTTCTTTTTTTATAAGAGTGTTTTGAAATTTTACAAGTTCTACCCACAGCTTATAAAGTTCACGCTTATATTCATCTTTATCCTTTGACATAAAATACCCCCTATGTTTGTTAAATTATACACCTCATTTGACAAAAAACAAGCCATAGTGTTTTTAAATGAATAAAAATGAAGATTTCTATGCTATTATCAAGACTTTTATTCTAAAATTCCAAAGTGTCAACCAGACTAGCATATCAAAAAATAATTGCAAGGTACTTTTAACACACTAGATTTCTAGTAGTTAAAAAAATGTTATTATTGTGCGTAAAATACTTTAGTTATAGTTTTTTTGCAAAGTTTTTGCATTTTATATAATAATTTATTGACAATCGCGTTCAAATATGTATATTTAATAAAGATTTTGTGGGTCGTTAGCTCAGGCGGTAGAGCAGTAGCCTTTTAAGCTATTGGCCGCAGGTTCGACTCCTGCACGACCCACCAAAAGTCCCCATCGTCTAGTTGGCCAAGGACATCGCCCTTTCACGGCGAAAACGTGGGTTCGAATCCCGCTGGGGACGCCAAGCTGATGGAGGTTTTTGTATGACAAAAGCTGATTTAATTGAAAAAGTTGCTTTTGCTACTCAGTTGAAAAAAACAGATGTAAAGAAAGTAGTTGATGCTATCATTGATGAGACTATGAGCGCAGTTTCAAAAGGTGGCAAAGTAAGCTTAACTGGTTTTGGTACATTTTATTTGAGTCAAAGGAAAGAACGCTCAGGCAGAAACCCGCGCACGGGCGAAAAAATTACCATTAAAGGTTTTAATTTACCAGCATTTAAAGTTGGAAAAGTTTTTAAAGAACTGGCAAACAAGTAATTTGTTTTAAATATGGGCGCATAGCTCAGCTGGAAGAGCACCTGCCTTACAAGCAGGGGGTCGTAGGTTCAAGTCCTGCTGCGCCCACCATTTTCACGGAGCCGTAGTTCAGCTGGTTAGAACGCTGGCCTGTCACGCCAGAGGTCGCGAGTTCGAGTCTCGTCGGCTCCGCCATTTTTTATGCAAAGTAGTGTTTTTGGTATAGGAAAAGAGTTAATATCCGCCCAAATTAAAGATAATAATGCATATTATATAGCAAAAAGATTAAACGAAATAGGTATTGAAAATCGGTTTATTATCTTTTTGGATGATTGTCTTGATGATATTACTCAAACGATTAATTATTTTTTAACAAAAACTAGGCTTATTGTCACAACAGGTGGTCTTGGGCCTACATTTGACGATTTAACGCTCCAGGCTATAGCTTTAGCCATAAATGATGAATTGATTTTAAGTCAAAAGTGTTTGTCTGAAATTGAGTTTTTTTATGAAAAATTATACGAAGAAGGCAAAATTGCAGATAAACATTTAAATGTTAACAGGCAAAAAATGGCCTATGTTCCAAAAAGTGCTATATTACTTAAAAATAGTGTAGGTGCCGCCTGTGGTGTTTATGTTAAAAAAGATGACTTTCATATATTTTGTCTACCAGGTGTACCTGCAGAGATGCAAACAATGTTTGAAACCCAGGTAGAGCCAATTTTAAGATCAATTTGCATACCTAATATTACACAAACACAAACTATAGAGTGCGATATTAATGATGAAAGTTTACTTGGTTTTATATCCCAGGAAGTTACGCAAAAAACACACGTTTATGTAAAAACTCTGCCACAGAGTTTTTCATCTAATACAATGAGTGTAAGATTTAGCGCCAATGCTCCTACAAAAGGCCAGGCTCAAAAAGAACTGGAAAAAGCTATATCATTATTTCGTGAACTTTTATCTAGATTTCAATCTGGCAAAATCTAACATCATCTGACTAAACGCTTTTTTATTTGTAAACACAACATCATAAGCTACATTTTTTATATCATTGCCTTGTAGTCCCATGACAGATGATTTTTTATTGATAATAGATTGCACTGATTTAATGCCCATTCGCATACCAAGTGTTCTATCAAATACGCTTGGGTTACCACCTCTTTGAATATGCCCAAGTATTGTAAGTCTTGTGTCAAAACCTGCTTCTTTTTTGAGTTTTTCTGTAACTTCCTGAGTTTTTTTAACACCTTCTGCTACAATAACTATGCTGTATTTTCTACCACGTTCATGTTCCTGTTTTAGTCTGTTCATAATA
This sequence comes from Desulfurella sp., assembly GCF_049977265.1. Taxonomy (GTDB): domain Bacteria; phylum Campylobacterota_A; class Desulfurellia; order Desulfurellales; family Desulfurellaceae; genus Desulfurella. Next base: position 69,938 of record NZ_JBMFGQ010000001.1, read on the forward strand.
GAGTTTAGATCATATTCTACTTCAGGTATTAAAACAGCTTCAGCACCAGATGCCATAGCACTCATTAAAGCAAGATAGCCACACTCTCTACCCATAGTTTCTATAACAAATGCCCTCTTATGGCTGGACGCAGTATCGCGTATAATATCTATAGCATATATTATTATATTCAGCGCCGTATCTACACCCAAAGCCATATCAGTACCATATATATCATTATCAATAGATTCTGGTATTCCAACACACACAATACCACTTTCAGCTAACTTTTTTGCGCCACGCAAAGATCCGTCACCACCAATTACAATAAGGCCTTCTATTTCCTCTTCTTCTAATGTTTTAAGTGCTTTTTTAAAGCCACTTTCTTGCATAAACTCTTCACAGCGTGATGTCATCAGTATTGTTCCACCTCTTTGCAATACGCCGCTAACTTGTGTTGGTGTCAATTCAATTGCTAAATCATTAACAAGGCCATTATAGCCTTCCAAAAAACCTGTTACTCTTATATTGTTTTTGTAAGCTTCTTCGACTATAGCTTTAAGTGTAGCATTTATACCAGAACAATCTCCACCGCTTGTTAAAACACCAATTCTTTTCATTAACCCCCCTAAAATTTTTTTCGCGTATTCTTTTTAATTTCTGCTACGCCACCTGTTGTGGTTATATAATCTTTTAGCTTTTCAAATTTCTTTTCGCCAATGCCTGAAACGTTTTTTATTTCATCTATGCTATTAAAAAAGCCATGTGAGTTTCTGTAATCAACAATCTTTTTTGCCGTTTTTGGACCAATACCCGGCAATTTGGTAAGTGCTTGCTGACCTGCAATGTTAATATTGAGTTTATCTGATTGAGCAAAGGCTATGCTGAAAACAAAAATAATACTCAAAAAAACACCTAAAGCTAGCTTCATAAAGCCTCCAACTATTTTTTTGTTAATATATCATATTTTGCTAATTTTTTAAATAAATTTTTAAAATTTTTAAGAAGAAGATTAATTATTGCATAATATGTTACTTATATCTAGAGTAAAGGTATTTTCGCCACTTTGGTAATCATAGGTAATTTTTACTTTATGTTTGTCTAAAATATATTTAGTTACATACAATCCAAGACCCATACCTTCTTTGTTTTTTAATGAAGTTTCTTTTGAAAACGGTTCAAACATCTTGTCTGTGCTCAGTTGAGATTTTTCACCTACATTTGTGAAAATAATTTTTTTGTTTTGTTCCAGGATATTTATTGTCTGATTAGAAGAAAATTTTATGCCATTGTCTAACAAATTTTTTACAGCGATGGCAAAAAGATCAATATCTACTTTTAATGTATAATTAATCGCATGTTCGTATATGACTTTTCCATTTTCAACAAACAAGATTTTTTTTGCAGCATCTAATATGTTATCGAATTTATAGCATTTTGATGACTCATCAATATTTTTGGCTGCAATTTGTTCTACAGAGAGCAATTCGTTTATAAGCACATCGAGCCTTTTAAATATACGTAAAAAATTTTCTTTCCTGCTCGTATCGTTCAACAATTCAGTTGCTATCATACCTTTTGCGATTGGCGTTTTTAACTCGTGAGCCACATTGCGCAAAAACCACTGTCTTAATTCTGCGCTTTTTTTTAGATTATCAACAGCTTCTTGAAACTCTTGAGCAAGAAAACCTACTTCATCCTTTCTATTCAACCCAAAGTTTATGTTCATGTTTCCTTGCTTGAATTCTTCTATTTTTTTTCTTAAAACTTTTATTGGGTATATTGATTTTAGTATGCTAATATATAAAAATAAAATACTTACAACAAAAACAGCCCACAAAATCAATATAAAGCTTGAGGCTCCAAATTTTTGCTCTTTTTTGATTAAGATATTTTGATTGGGCATTTGAATATAAAGATAAGTATTTGTATTATATTTTAGTAAGGTCCAGTTTTGCATGCCAGTAGGCATTTCTTTTTTTAATATTACTCTTGATTTGTTAATAATGTCTTCAATTTCTTTTGAGTTTTGTATAATGCTGATATTTTCAGATTTTGCGTAGTTTGTTAAATTGTGTGTTCTTGCAAGCAACATGCTTTTACGGATAAACTCAAAATTAGACTGTCTCTCAAGTGTAAAAAAAACAAACAAGAAAAGAGCAGCAGATACAACAAAAGTTAAAATGAATATAAGATTTAATTTAAACAAAATAGAATTTTTGTTCATTCCACAAATTTATAACCAATACCCCTGATAGATTTAATGTAGCGAGGTTCTTTAGGATCATCGTCAATTTTTTTTCTAATACGACCAACAATCACATCAACGCTTCTGTCAATGCTTTCATAGTCCATGGTTTTTGTGTTTTCCAAAATAAAATCTCTCGTTAAAACTCGGTTTTTATTTTTTAAAAATAGTGCTAATATTTCGTATTCAGCCGAGGTAAGATTTAATGTGTTATTTTTATACATTATAATCATTTCGTTTTCATCAACATCAAAATCACTTTTAATATTTTTTTGCTCTTTTCGCTTTTTAATTCTTCTAAGAAGGGCTTGTATGCGCGCCACAAGTTCACGAGGGTTGTATGGTTTTGCAAGGTAATCGTCTGCAGCTAGTTCAAGTGCCAGTACTTTATCCGAGTAATCGCTTCGTGCAGATGATATTATAATAGGTATATCAATGGCACTTTTTATAATTTTTTTGCATACGTCTATACCGTCTATGTCAGGCAAGCTCAGATCTAATATAAGAATATCATATTTTGATTTATTTAATGCTTCTAATCCTTTTATTGGTGATTCAAAATTAAAAACTTTCATATTAAACTGAGATAAATATTCTCTTAAAAGATCCGCAAGTTCAGTATCATCTTCAATCATTAAAATTTTTGCCATATAATCACCTAGTCTGGGATTGCTCCCAGACTAAATATAACACACATAGAAAAATTTTTCTATTGGACATTTGATTTTAGATAATTAATTCTATTTTGTAACATTTGTTGCCTGTTTTCCATATTTTTTAGAGCAAATTGCATTTTTTCTTTTTGTAATTGCACAAACTTTTGTCTTTGGACAGGCGTTAGAATGCTAAAAAAATGCTCCATATAATTTGCTCTGTTTTGAGCTCTAAGTTTAGCATTTTGTTCTGATTCTTCAATAAACACTTGCTTATTAAAGTTGCCCGATTTCATTGAGTCGAACATAGGCATTTTGTAATTTGATTGGTTGGTTGCAGAGTTTTGAAATACTTCTTTTCTTAGCTGTTCTAGTTGTTGAACTTGTGCGGGTGTTAGGTTTAACTCTTTTTGCATATATTGATACCCAAAATTACCCCTTGCATGATATCCATAACCAGCATTACCACAAAATCCTGTGTTAAAGCCGCCGCCCATTGGGCCAGCAATAGCTAAACTTACACCTGAGCTAAATAATGTTGCCGCTAAAAGCGCCGAAACAAATGTCTTTTTCATAAAAGACCTCCTTAAGTAAATTTTCTATTATGAATATTATAATAGCTTTGTAAATATAGTTTAAATCAATTGTAAACGTTGTGTAAATCAAAAGGTTGACATAAATTAAAAAGTAATTATATTTATAAAGTTACTTTAATAGTAACTTTTGGAGGAAGATTTGAAAAGCTATGATTTGATTGTTATTGGTATGGGTCCAGCTGGTATGGCAGTATCTGCTATGGCAAGTGCTTTCGATTTAAATGTGCTTTCAGTTGAAGAAAATAAAGTAGGTGGAGAATGTTTAAACTGTGGATGCATTCCAAGCAAGGCATTATTAAAAACAGCTCAAGTCAATCAAATTTCTCACAATTTACAAAAGTTTGGTATTCGTTCAAATATTTTTACAGATCCTTCTGAATCGCTTGATATTGTAAGGCAAAAGGTAAGCCGCATAAGCGGTAAAAAATTGATGCAGGCATTTGAAAGAGTTGAGTTAATTATAAATAAAGGTAATGCAGAGTTTGTAGACGCACATTCAATTAGGGTAGGCGAAAGTATATATAAGTCTAAAAAGATTTTTATAGCAACAGGCACAAGTCCCTATATACCAAAAATAGAAGGTTTAGATAAGATTGATACTTCGTTTAAACTGACAAATATAAATTTATTTATGCAAGAGAGCATCCCAAAGAACCTCACAATTATTGGTGGAGGGGCTATTGGTTGCGAGATGGCTCAAGGTTTTGCAAGGCTTGGAAGCCGTGTAAATATTGTTCATATAGACAATCACCTTTTGCCGTTTGCAGACAGCGAGGCGGCAGACGTTTTAGAAGAAAAATTTAAAAAAGAAAATATCAATGTATTTAATAAAACACCAATAAAACGCGTTTATCAAAAAGGTGATACAGTATTTGTTGAGACTGATTCACATTTACTTGAAAGCGATAAAATACTCATTGCAACTGGCAGAAAACCAAATCTTGAGGAATTAAATCTGGATAATATAGGAATAAAGTACAATAAAAAGGGCATAGTTGTGGATAAAGCTTTAAGAACAAATATAAAACATATATATGCCATTGGTGATTGCAATGGCATATCTAATTTTTCGCATTCTGCCATGCATCAAGGCATGATTGCTCTAATTAATGCAATAAATCCATTACCATTTAAAATTCATCATGATAAGTATTTTGTGCCATGGTCTGTATTTACTACACCAGAAGTGGCTAGCGTGGGTTTAACGCAAGAAGAAGCATTAAAAAAAGGTCTTGAGGTTGTCATTATAAAAAAAGATTACGCAAGTTATGGTAGGGCTATTGTAGATGGGGCAACAGAAGGCTTTATAAAAGTTATAACCAACAAAAAAGGCAGAATTTTTGGTGTAACAATAGTGGGTGAAAACGCAAGCGAAATTATTCATGAATGGATTTTGGCAATGCAATTTAAATTATCTATGTTTGATATATTAATGACGCAGCATTCGTTTCCAACAATATCTATGTTGAATAAAATGGTATGTGAAGACTGGATGATGGAAAATCTCCAACGAAGCAATACCATAAAGAAAATTGCAAGAAAGCTTTTTAGGTTATAATTAAATTTTTATAGGCACTTTTACAATTGCTCTAAATGTTTCTCTTGTTGTTACAATATCAATATCACCATTTAAAATGTTTAGTGTTTTGTAAACCAAATAAAGGCCAAGACCTTTACCAAAGTGTAGTGTTTGAGCATTTAGATCATTATCGTTTAATTTGTATGGATTTTCTATTTTTAAATGATAATATTTACCTAATATATGCGACTCCAATTTTATAAAGCCATCGTCAATGTTATATTTTACGGCGTTGTCAATTAAGTTACGCACAAGTATATAAAAAATATTTTGATACGTATAAATTTTAGCATCAGAAAGATTTAAATCGAGTGTTATTTTTTTTGACTCTAAAGAAAAACTCAATTCTTGCAAAATTGTTTTGATAATTATTTGTGTATCAATTTGGTTTTCGTCTTGTTTGTTTGTAACGTCAAACTTCTTAATTTCCAATACGCCATTTAATATGTTTTTTATGCGGTTTATACTATTTTTTACACGTTCATCTTCACTTATCAGACTAATGTATGCAAGTGGTGTTAATACTTCATGTGCCACTGTATCTAAAAATTCTTCTGTTGTACGATATAGAGATAGAAGTGGTATGGACCATTTTTGAGATAAAACATAACTGACTCTGTGATATAGTCCAACAATAAAAAACGATATAATGAATACCAAACCAAAAAAATAAGCGATATTCTTATAGATTTCGTTTAGTGAGTATGCAGCTATAATTTGAATATGCCCCAAAGTTGCATCTTCAAAACCTGTTTTTTGAAAAGCAAGGCCTGAGTATTGAAAATTATTTTTTGTTTGTTTTATAATATTATCAATCATGCCTTTGTTTATACTGACATTTGAACTCATTATTTTGTTTTTATTATCAATAATTACATAAAAAATGTCCTGAGGCTTGCTTTGGTAAATTCCAGTCGTTTTGATTGAAAGTTCAATATTTTCTATCACTCTTTTTGCAAGAGCCTCGCGGTTTTTTTGTATATCTAAGTATCTTTGATATGAAAGAATTCCATCAAAAAAAACAAGCATAATAAATACAAGCAATGTATGCAGCAAAATGATATTGTTAATAAACTTTTTTATATATTTATTCATCTATTTTATAGCCGTAGCCTTTGATGGTTTTTATTAAGTCTTTATCTAATAATTTTTTTCTCAAGCTATAAATGTGAGATTTTAGTGTTTCTACGCTACCATCCTCATTCCATATATAGTCTATTAAACTGTCTGTTTTTACGACTCTATTTTTGTTGCGCATTAAATATTCTAAAAGCATGAATTCTTTTTGTGTAAGATTTTCGATAGGTTTTGAATCTATATAAACTGTGTGTTTTTGCGTATCAATTTCAATATTTTTAACTTTTATAATGCCTTTTGGCATGTTTCTATTTGCTATAGCTTTTATACGAGCAAGCAGTTCTTCTTTGTAAAATGGTTTAGTTATGTAATCGTCTATATTTGCTTCAAATCCTTCCAATTTATCGCTTAGAGAGCTTTTCACGGTTAAAAAAATAGCTGGCGTTGTTACTGTTTTTCTCAACTCTTTTAAAGTATATAAAGAATCTTTATTTTTTATCGCTCTATCCATGATAAATAAATCAAATGTGCGCGTCCTGGCATAAAGATTAAAATCTTCTAACGTCTCCACCCACTCTGTTTCAAAGCTGTTTTGTTCTAATAATTCTTTTAGCGCTTTCCCAAGCTCTTTGTCATCTTCCAACAGAAGGATTTTCATGGTTCTTTGCTTTTTGTATGTTTGATAAACTTTTCATTAATAGTATTGCACTAACGGCCCTGTAGTAGCAAGCTTCAAATTGTTCGTTTGATAAACTTTCTTGGGCTTGGGATAAGTTTTTGTCAACCAAATTTAATTGATTTTTGTATTCAGTGTTTTTAGCAAATTTTGTTACAAGTGGACTTTTTCTCATTTCTTTGGCTGTATGCAGGTATGAGGTACACATCGATTTATAAGAAGGTTCAACTTTTTTAAAATCTTTCCCAAACGCATTCGAGAAAAAGAATAGGCTAAATAGAGTAATTAAAAACTTTTTAAACCACATAAGGATACCTTTTAGCTTTACAATGTAAATTCAAGGTAAAATTTCTTTTATCTTTATTTGTTTATTACTAACTTCAATAATGCCATCACTTACCAATTGCTTTTCTATGCGAGAAAAAGTTTCTTTTGCCATGCCTAAAAGCAGTGCAATCTCTTGCTTTGGCACATCTAATACCACCGTGAGGGATTTTTGGATTTTACTTAAATAGTTGAGATAGTTTAAAAATCTTTCCTTTGCATTTTCTATAGATAAGCGTTCGATTGTGTCTACAAGGTAATTTATGCGTTTGGCAAACATAAATATTATATTTAGAGATAATTCTGTATGTGATTTTAAAAGAGGAAATAGCTTATCTTTATCTATACCCAGTATTATGGTGTTGGTGAGCGTTTGGGCTGTTACTGGATAAACATTTTGTGTTAACAGAATCTCTGCAAAAAATTCGTTTTTATTAACAAAATGTATGATACATTCATTGCCTTTTTCGTCTAAACGGTATAACTTTATTCTACCGTCCAATAAGTAGTAAATAACAGATCCTTTATCATTTTGTGTAAATATAATTTCACCTTTTTGCTTTTTTACAACAAAGCAAGATGTTTCCAACAATTCAATTATTTTTGAATCCGTTATACCAAGGGTTACTTTGAATAAGGTTTCTATAGTTTTTTTTTCGTTTGTTTTTTTGTTCATAATTTAATAGTTCTCTTAAGCTAAGATAAACAATTTAAGACATTATGTCAATAATTTGATGTATAGCTTGAAAATAACATGCTTAAAGGTTATAATTAGTTAGTTTTTGTGTTTAAAAATTTGAAAGAGGGATGTGTATGCAATCAAAAAAATATGGCTACTCAAGGCAATATATCGACGATGAAGATATAAATGCGGTTATTCAGGTTTTAAAAAGCGATTTTTTAACAACAGGTCCAAAGGTTTTAGAGTTTGAAGAATCAATAAAACAATATTTAGGTGCACAATATGCAGTGTGTGTATCAAGTGGCACTGCCAGTTTGCATATAGCTGCCCTGTGTTTGTTAGACAAGGATTATAAAGTTCTTACCACCCCTATTTCATTTTTGGCTACGTCAAATGCTATTCTTTATGCAGGCGCTAAACCAATATTTGTAGATGTAGACGCAAAAGCCAATATAGATTTAAATTTGTGCGAGGATATTTTAAAAAAAGATAGTACCATAAAGGCTATATTTGCAGTTGATTTTGCTGGCAATATGGTAGATCCTGATGGTCTTTTATACCTGAAAGAAAAATATGGCATAAAAGTGTTGGAAGACTGTGCACACTCACTAGGTGCAACTGCTGGTAAAAACAAAGCTGGCGATTGCAGTTTTTGTGATGTTGCAACATTATCGTTTCATCCAGTAAAAAGTATTACAAGCGCAGAGGGTGGTTGTGTTGTAACAAACGATGAACAAATTGCAAAAAAAGCTTCAATGTTTAGAAACCATGGTATTGTAAGAGACAGGAATGAGTTTATTTATAAAGACGATGATAACCCTTTGTATTTTGAGATGCAGGAGTTGGGCTTTAACTACAGATTAAGCGATGTGCATAGCGCACTTGGGTTATCCCAGCTAAAAAAAATAGATTTTTTTTTGACAGTTAGAAGAAAACTTGCAAACAATTATGATATGGCTTTTAATGGCACACCTATTAGACCTTTACATTTAAATAGCGAATCATCTTATCATTTGTATGTTATAAGAATTAATTTTAAAGAAATAGGAAAAAAGAGAGCTGATATAATGAAATCGCTACAATCAAAAGGAATTTTTCTTCAAACACACTACATACCAATTAATGCTCAGCCGTATTATCAGAAGTTAGGCTATGATCCTTCTTTGACACCAACGGCTGTTAAATATTACAATGAGTGTCTATCTATACCATTATACGTAGGCATTGAACAAGAAGAGCAAGAATTTATTATAGATACAATAAAATCGGAGATTTTGTTCTAAAATAGTGTAGGCTTTTCGATAATTATTTGATTTACCGCAACGCGTCCCTTTGGCGTTTTTTTTATATAACCGCACTGCAATAAATATGGTTCTACTACCTCTTCGAGTGTTTTTTTATCCTCACCAAGGCTTGAAGCGAGCGTCTCAATACCTACAGGGCCACCATTAAAAACGTTATTTATTATTTCTAAGTATTTTTTATCTAAATAATCTAAACCGTTCTCATCTATATTTATTATTTTTAGTGCTTCCTGGGTAATATCTTTTGTTATTTTATCTATCTGCTTAACTTGAGCTAAATCTCTAACACGCCTTAGTATTTTGTTTGCAATGCGAGGTGTTGATCGTGAGCGTTGAGCAATAATTTTAGCACTATCTTTGTCAATTTTTATATTTAATACAAGCGCGGAACGATTTATAATATCAAGTAACTCATCGAGTGCATAGTAATCTAATCTCAAAACTAGACCAAATCTGTCCCTCAGCGGATTTGTTAGCATACCTATACGGGTTGTTGCACCTACGAATGTAAATTGAGGCAAATCTATGCGGAGCGTTTTTGCGCCAGGTCCTTGACCCACTACAATATCCAATTTAAAATCTTCCAGTGCCGAATATAACATTTCTTCGATATTACGATTAAGCCTATGAATTTCATCAACAAACAGTACATCTTTATCATCTAAGCTTGTTAATATTGCGGCAATATCACCTACTTTTTCTATTGATGGACCGCTTATCGTTACTATACTTGAATCCATTTCTTTGGCTATAATATGTGCAAGTGTGGTTTTGCCAATACCAGGTGGCCCATAGAGCAAACAATGCTCTATGGGCTCATTGCGTTTTTTTGCCGCGGCTATAGCAAGCGACAAGTTTTCTACTACGCGTTTTTGGCCAATATAGTCTTTTAAACTTTCTGGCCTTATCGACAAATTAACTTCACTGTTTATTTGAGAGTGCTTCATGTATAGACTTAGCTGCTTTTTTGCCAGCACCAACTGCCAAAATAACTGTAGCTGCGCCTGTTACTATATCACCGCCTGCCCAAACTTTTGAGTGTGTGGTTTTACCATTTTCATCAGCAACAAAATATCCCCATTTATTTGTTTCTACACCCGTAGCGCTTCTAGCTACAATAGGATTTGCGCTTTGACCTATTGCAATAATAACTGTATCTGCATCTATTACAAAATTTGAACCCTTAACTTCTTGAGGTCTTCTTCTGCCTGATTCGTCTGGTTCACCAAGCTCCATTCTAACACACTCGATTCCTAAAACATTTCCGTATTCATCACCTAAGACTTTAACAGGGTTGGTCAGCATTTCAAATTTTATACCTTCTTCCTCAGCATGTTCTATTTCTTCTGCTCGTGCAGGCATTTCTTTTCTGCTTCTTCTATAGACAATAATAGCTTCTTTAGCACCAAGTCTTTTTGCTGTTCTAACAGCATCCATTGCCACATTACCACCACCTACTACAACTGCACGTTCACCAACTCTAATTGGAGTCGCATAATTTGGGAAATCATAAGCTTTCATTAAGTTTGATCTTGTCAAAAACTCACTTGCAGAGTATACGCCATTTAAGTTTTCTCCAGGTATCTTTAAGAAAGATGGCGCGCCTGCGCCGTTGGCTAAAAATACGGCATCGTACTCATTTATTAAGTCATCCACTTTTTCTGTTAAGCCCACCACATAGTTCAACTTTATATCTACGCCTAATTCTTTAATTTGACCAACTTCATAATCGACAATTGCTTTTGGTAATCTAAATTCTGGTATACCATAAACCAGCACTCCACCAGATTTATGAAGCGCTTCGTATATTGTTACATTATAACCTAATTTTGCTAAATCAGATGCGCATGCAAGACCAGCTGGACCAGAGCCTACTACGGCTATTTTTTTGTTGAGTTTTGTTGAGGGTTGTTTTGCATCAGAATAATCAAGCTCTCGAGCCCAATCTGAAACGTATCGCTCAAGCCTTCCAATGGCTATCGGTTTGCCTTTTTTATTCATAATACATGCGCCTTCGCATTGCTCTTCTTGAGGACATACTCTACCACACACGGCTGGCAAGGCGTTTGTTTGCTTTATTTCCAAAAACGCACCTTTTAAGTCTTCTGCTATTAATTTTTCTATAAACTCTGGAATTCTTACATCTGCAGGACATCCTGCCACGCAGTAAGGCGGTTTGCATTGCAAGCACCTCTGAGCTTCCTCAATAGCTTCTTGTAAAGAATAGCCCAGTGGCACCTCAAGAAAGTTCTGTACTCTATCCATTGGATCTTGAGTTCTCATTGGAACTCTATTTTTTTTAAGCCTTTCGGCAGGTTTTATTTTTTCAGCCATTTGAAGCTTGCCTCCTTACTTTTTCTTCAACTAACATCAAAGCTTCTCTTTCTTGATCGCAGTATTGTCTTTGTCTTAATATCATTTCTTCAAAATTGACCAAACTGCCTCTAAACTCTGGGCCATCTACGCAAGCAAATTTTGTTTTTCCGCCCACGCTTACCCTGCATGCACCACACATGCCAGTACCGTCAACCATAATAGAGTTTAGTGAAACCCAAATTTGTTTATTATGATCATTTGCCACGCGTGTACACATTTTCATCATTACTGGTGGCCCAATTGCCCAAATATCTTTTATTGCTTCTGACTCTTTTTTGAGCAAATCGTCCATTATGTTTGTTACAAAACCTTTTTGACCATATGTGCCATCGTCTGTTGCAATAAACAGTTCATTCGAGGCTTCTTTCATTTTGTCTTCCATAATAATAAGGTCTTTTGTGCGCGCGCCTATAATAGAAATTACATGGTTGCCAAGTTCTTTTAGTTTTTTTGCAACCGGGTGAGCGGGTGCAATACCTATACCGCCACCAATAATAAGCACTTTACCACCAAAATTTTCTACCTCAGATGGTAAACCCAATGGACCAACAAAAGCATAAAGATTTTCACCTTCATTCATCAATGAAAGCTCTAGTGTGCTTGCCCCAACAACCTGATAAACAATTTGTACCCAACCTTCTTTGGCACTTGAATCCGCTATTGTTAAGGGAATTCTTTCGCCATTTTCTTTTGTGATCAGTATTATAAACTGACCAGGTTGGGCTGCTTTTGCAACAAATGGAGCTTCTATCCAGTTTGAATAGATTGTATCGCTCCATTTTTGCCTTTTGAGAATTTTATACATCACACCCTCCTTTACCTAAAATTTAAAATTTAAACTGCCAACAATTGAAGCCATATTAAAATCTACGTTATTATTTTTGCAACTTCTATCAAATTCAATTATATAATTAGTAGACCAAAACTCACGTGGCTTTAAATAAAGCCAAGCGTTCAAAGGGCTATCTTTTGGAACTTTTTCAATTTTTATTGGTTGTATTTTTTTGCCATTGCAATCTAAATAAACATTCCAAAATGAATTTTTATCAGATATATTATTTGATTCAAAATCTGAACTATACAGATTTACCCAAAGAACGGTATTTTTATAGCTATCGTTCTGGAATTTTTTATAAAGTTTTTCGTTCGACTGCGAAATTGCATTTTTTTCTTTCAGGTAATCGTAGTATTGATTTGCAAGGTTTTTGTTAAAATAAGTTACTTTAGCTATAGCAACCGTCTCAAAATCTCTATATAACTTTTTTTCAATAGTTTGTTTATCCAGTTGTTCAGAAAACTGTGTTGTATAACTTCTAAAGCCCACTTCCTTTAATTGTGTGCATGAACTCAAAAAAACAAATAAAACTAGTAGCAAAAAAACCTTATTTTTCTTCATTTAGTACCTCCAGAGCCTGTTTGGCTTCTTTGTTTTGGGGGTTTTTTGTAAGTATTTCATTGTATAGATTTTTTGCATCTTCAACATAGCCTTGTTCCATATACAGTTTTGCTATATTCAATTGGTCATCCTCTTCCAGGTCAATTGTTGGTATATCCTCAAAAACTATAGTTTTGCTATTTTCTTGCATTGGTAGTTCTTTTTCTGTTTGAGGCCTCTCGCTTAAATTTTCTACATCAAATATTACTATATCTTTATCAATCGCCACTTCTTTTTTTATTTTTTGTGTTTCGAAAACAGGAGTTTGTTGAATTGTTTCCGTTACTTTTTCTACACTTGGTGTATATACAGGAGCAAGAGATAACAATTTAGATTTTATTTTAGGCGATGGATTAAGAACAAGAAGTTTTTCATAAGCATTTACAGCAGCCTCAATTTTACCTTGCTTTTCGTAAACATTGGCTAATAATTCCCATGCAAGCGAATTAGAATTGTTAATATTTATAACAGTTTCGAGATAGCTTTCCGCTGCTTCGTATTTTTCTTCATCCATAAGGATCTGGGCGATTTTAATTAAAGCGAGTAAGTAGTGAGGAAATTTAGCTACACCTTCTATGAGTAAATCAAAAGCTTCCTCTTTTGCGCCACTTTCGTATAGCAAACATGCTAGAGGATAAAAGAATAAACTCAACTGTTTTGACTTATAGTATTTTTCAATTTTTTTTATAAGCTTTTTCACTGCAATTCTCTAATTGTTTTTATCAATAAACTATACTCTATGTCGTTTGCAATAATAGCTTCTCCTATGTCTTTTGTCAATATAAATTCCAGGATGCCGCCCTTAGTTTTTTTATCATGCTGCATTATTTTTATAAGCTCATCTGGATCAATATTGTCAATTTTTGTTGGCAAATTAAATTTTTCAAGCAAATTTTTAATTCTTATAAACGTATTTTCGCCAATCAAACCAAGGTTGATTGAAAGTTTTGCTGCAAATACCTCTCCAATTGACACAGCTTGTGGATGAGTGTATTTTTTGTACTCAAAGAATGCTTCAATTGCGTGAGCTAGCGTGTGTCCAAAATTTAGTATAGCCCTTAGGCTGGCTTCTTTTTCATCTTTTTGAACTATTAAGCTTTTATCTTTAGCACAATCGTAAATAATGTCGGAGATCGTTTTGGCATCTCTTTTTAAAACATCTTCTATGTGTGTTTCCAGAAAGCTAAAAAGCTGCCTATCCATTATAACGCCGTATTTTATAATCTCAGAAAAAGCATTAAAAAATTCTTCGTCACTTAATGTATCTAAAAATTTTGTATCAATAAATACAGCATTTGGTTGGTAAAAAGTACCAATCAAATTTTTGCCTTTGGTGTGATTTATAGCTGTTTTTCCGCCAATTGAGCTATCAGTTTGAGATACAACAGTAGTAGGCACATGAATGAGTGGCATTCCGCGCATAAATGTACTTGCTGCAAATGAAGCCACATCACCAACTACACCACCCCCGAAAGCTACTAATGGGGTTTTTCGATCAGCTTGATTTTCTATGAGAAAATCATATATATCAAATAGCACTTCCTTGCTTTTGCTTTGTTCGCCTGCTTCAAAGCAGTATATTGAGTATGAATAGTTAGTTTTTTCAATATATCTAAGCAGTGTTTGCAAATGAAGCAAGCATACGTTGGTATCTGAAATTATAAACAGTTTTTTAACAAAATTAGAGTTTTTTAGAAAATCTACCAAACTACTTAGATCGTTGTAGCTGATGCTTATATTATAACTTTGAGATACATTTACGCTTATTATTTGACTCATTAAATCCTCAAGTATTTTTTGGCAACATTTAGATCATTTACAAATATTTCTATTGCTTTTGGGTTTCGCAGTAAATATGCAGGATGATAAGTAGGTATGACTTTATAAATCCCCATTTCAAAAACGATTCCCCGGGATTGAGTAATTTTTTTATCATTTCCCAAAAGTTGCATTAGAGCAAATCTACCTAAAGTAACAATCACACCTGGTTTTATCAAATTTATCTGATTGTCTAAAAAAGACCTGCACGCTTTAAGTTCGCTTTCTTGAGGATCTCTGTTGTTTGGTGGTCTGCATTTTAGACAATTTGCAATATAGATATCTTTTCTTTCTACGCCAATTTCTTTTAACAAATCATCCAACAACTTTCCTGCTCTTCCAACAAAAGGCAAACCTTGTTCATCTTCATTTGCACCAGGTGCTTCGCCAATAAACATTAAATCAGCATTAGGATTGCCATCGCCAAAAACATAGTGCTTTTTTGTTTTGTACAGTTCGCACGCTTTGCAATTTTCCACTTCTCTTTTTAATTTTTCAAGGTAAAAAAAAGTGTTTTTTGATGATTTTTTTTCTTTTTTTAGCTTAATGTTTAAGTATTCAACGCCCAAATCTCTATAAAAATTTAAAATGTCTCCCAATTGATTTTTCTCCATTTACTTTAGCAAATCAAGAAGCCTTGCTATTTCTTTGTTTTTCGTGTAATAGCTTACGCGATTAGCAACTAAGAATGCGCTTGATTTCATGATTTCTTCTATAACGCAAAGGCCATTTTCCTTTAAAGTTTGTCCTGTGGATACAATATCTACAATACAGTCTGCAAGACCGATTAGGCCTGCAAGTTCAATTGAACCGTAGAGTTTAATAATTTCAATTGCCATGCCTTTTTTTGCAAAAAATTCATCTGCTATGTTTACAAACTTTGTAGCAACTTTTAGCTGTGTAGGAGTGTCTGGGTAGTTAGAGCTTTTCCCAGCTACAACAACGCTGCATTTTCCTATCCCCAAATCCATAAGCTCAAATACATCTTTTTTGTTTTCTGTTAGTACATCAAGACCCGCAACGCCCAAATCAGCGCCGTTTCCTTCCACATATGTAGCTACATCTTGAGCGCGGACTATAAAAAATTTTATAGAGGTATCTTTGCTTTCAAATATCAATTTTCTACTGTTTGTTTCATAGTCTATATTAATGCCTTTCTTGTTTAACAATTCTATCGTTTCATCCATTAAACGACCTTTTGCAAGTGCGATTGTTAATTGCTTCACTGTGGCAACCTCTTTATTTTTGCGCCAAGTTTTTGTAGTTTTTTATCAAGAAACTCATAGCCTCTATCCAGGTGATAAATACGCAATACCTCCGTTGTGTTTTCTGCTGCTAAGGCCGCAATTACAAGGCTAGCACTCGCCCTTAAATCTGTTGCCATAACGGGCGCTCCGTATAATACTTTTACACCATTTACAATTGCTTTATTGCCGCTTATGGTTATATTAGCTCCCATACGATTTAGCTCTGCTACATGCTGAAAACGATTCTCAAATATAGTTTCTTCTATTATGCTTGTGCCTTGTGCAAGTGTTAACATAGCTGTAAATTGAGCCTGCATATCAGTGGGAAAGCCCGGGTATACAAATGTTTTAATATCAACAGGCAAAAATTTCGAGTGAGAAACAACTACCGTATTGTCGTTTTTTATGTGAATATCTGCACCGGCTTCTTGGATTTTATCAATTATAGAGTGCATGCAATAAAGTGGTGCGTTGTTGATTGTAATGCTTGAGCGTGTAGCGTGTGCAATACACATAAAAGTGCCAGCTTCGATACGATCTGGCATTACTTCATACTCGCTGCCTTTTAATGTGTCAACGCCAATTATTTCTATTGTAGAACTGCCAGCACCTGAAATTTTGGCGCCACATTTATTTAAAAAATTTGCCAAATCAACTACTTCTGGTTCTTTTGCGGCATTGTATATGGTTGTTTTACCATCAGCCAATGTTGCTGCCATAATAATATTTTCTGTACCGGTAACGGTGGGGGTATCAAAGTAAATTTCAGCACCTTTGAGTTTTTTTGCATTTGCATGAACATAGCCTTGTTCAATATTAATCTTAGCGCCCATTGCTTTTAGGGCATCAATATGTAAATTGACGGGTCTTACGCCTATCGCGCAACCTCCAGGCAACGATACAATCGCTTGAGAGTATTTGGTTACAAGTGGTCCTAAAACCAAAATAGAAGCCCTCATTTTACGTACCAGATCATACTCGGCTTTGGTGGATTGTAGTTTGGAACAATCAATTTTAAGCGAATTATTGCTGAAACTATACTGGCATCCCATATTTTCTAGCAGTTTTAACATTGTAACTATATCTGCCAAATCCGGTACATTATTTATAGTGCAGGGCTTATTACATAGTATTGTTGCGGCTATAATAGGTAATGCTGCATTTTTTGAACCGCTTATATCTACGCTGCCATGCAGGGTTTTTGAACCCTCTATAGAAAATTTATCCATACAACTCCTCATTAAAAATACTAGCTATGCCTAGCAAGCCTTCTAGATCAGGATTTTTATCAACTGCGAAATTGCACGGCTTGATTCTGTATACAAAAGAGCGCCTTTTTACTGTACTTATAAGTTTTTCTTTAAATGTTTCAAAATTATTTGCCATGCCACCGCTAAAAACAATTAAATCACTACCAAATATATTGATTAAATCAGCAATTATAATACCTAAAGTTTGTGCAAACCTATCGACTATCCTTTTGTAAGAATTGTTTTTGCGATAATTACTAAATATATTTTCCAATGAATCAAAAACATTATTTTTGTTAGCAAATTCAAGTATATGCTTAGCGCCACTATATTGCTCTATACAGCCTCTATTATTGCAGCCGCAACGCTTGCCGTTAATATTTACACTAATATGGCCAACTTCGAAAACACTAATAGAGCTTTTCAAGAGCTTTCCATCAACTATCACGCCCCCACCAAGACCTGTACCCAATGTAATATGTATCATATTATTGACTTTGTGAATTCTGTATGAGTTTAAACAAGCGGCATTAGCATCGTTTTCTACCTCAAGGTGTATATTTTGTTGTTCAAATTCACTAAAAGAAAAGTTATTTAAAAAAAGCATATTAGGCGAGTGTTTAACTGTTTTTGAATTATAATCAACGATGCCAGCTACACAAAATCCAATATTTTTTTCATTGTTTTTTGACAAAATCTCCTGTATCGTATTTTTAAACTCATCTATATTTTTAGGCGTTTGTATAATGTTTAAATATTCAATATTATATTGTTTGTCAATTTTTGCATATTTTATGCGTGTTCCGCCAATATCAAAACATAATGTCAACGGAGCATTCCTTCAATGTATTTTTGATGTGCTTTTTTTAAACAATAATCCATTATAAATAGTATTCCAGTGTTTTCTACCAATTTTTTTGACTCATAGCTTATTATATCTTCTTGTATCCATATTGCTTTTGGTTTTATTTTTAGTGCAGATTCAACAACAGCTGGACAGTCGTTTGCGTTTCTAAAAACATCTACCACATCTATGCTAAAGGGTATGTCTTCTAATTTTGTATAACATTTTTCTCCTAATATTTCACTCACGCCTGGTCTTACTGGAATAATTTTGTAGCCTTTACTTTGCATATATTGGGCTACATCAAAACTTGGTCTATCTGGTTTTGGCGATAAACCAACCACGGCTATTGTTTTCATTTTTAGAATTTCTTTTACTATTTCTTCATCTTCTTTTGATATCTTACCAAAACCAAGTCTACAACTTTCCATTTTTTACTAACCCCCAAGACTTTTTATTCTATCTTCTTTGGTTCCAACATGCGTAATTTTTATGCCAAAATTTCCACCAACTACCACAACTATACCTTTGGCAATTGTTTTACCGTTTACCAAGATCTCCATTGGCTCATCTACACTCTTATCCAGATCTATTATAGTGCCTTCTGCTAATTTTACAATATCTTTAAGCAACATTTGCTTTGAGCCAATTCTTACACGTGCATTTAAATCTATGTCCATTAGTAGATTTAAGTTATCTTTTGGCGTTTCTATGGCAGAGTTACGCTGTGGTTCGTCTTCTATTTCAAAAATGGGTGCATTTGTATTTTTTCGTTCTGCTGATGCGACTTCTACGCTCAGACTACTCAAAAGTTTTTCAAATTCATTTACACTAACATATTGAAATATAGAGCTTTCGGTAATATTTGATATGATAATTTCAAATTCAGATTTAAAAAAGGTATCATCGGTTGGTTCAAATTCTGAAAAGCCATTGAAATTTGCCTTATAGCCACTTTCTCTTATTGCTGTAACAAAAGCTCCAAAACTTTGCGAAAAAAGTTCTTTTAGAGAATCAAAATCATCTGGCTCTAAGGTTTCTTTTGCTTCCCCGGGTCCCATCAGTATTAAATCTGACAAAATAGAGCCAATTTTTGCATCCATTGATAGATACAAGTTTAATTCAAGGCCGTTAATGTCAATTTTAAATTTTCCAAGAAAATCTTTTGCTTCAATTGTATTTGCGTTTTGCACTTTTGTAAACTTAATAAGGCACTCGACATTTAAAGCTTTTTTCAGTGTTTCTTCAATATGTATAGATTCTTTTGTAAAGAAAATTTGGATATTTTCATTTGTGTTTTTTGTTAAATCAAACAAATCTTGCCCCCTATGTAGTAATTTTAGTTATTTTAATAGCTTTTTTTGTTTTTTGCTTACCTATTTTTGCTTCAAATTTTTTAACGCCGTTAAAATGTACTTCTGCTGGCTGGTTTAAGCTTTTTTGAATTATACATACATCGTTTGGCTTAAGGTTTAAGAAATTTTCTATATTAATCTTGAAATCACCCAAATAAACATCGAGATCCACTGAAACATTGTCAAGTATCTGAAGTATGTCAACAACCCTATTTGTATGCTCTTTTTTTGAAATCGAAAGCATATCATGCGTGCCAATCTTTGTTAAAATAGGCTCAAGTGTAATAACTGGCAAACAAAAATTTATTATACCTTTATAATCACTCATTTTTACTTCAAATACAATCAATACAACAACTTCCGAAGGCGCTACAATCTGAACTACATTTGGACTTGTTTCTTGAGTAGTGACATCAAACTTTATCTCTGCAATTGGAGCCCAAATGTTTTTCAGGTCGGACAGCATCAAATTTACTATATCTAAAAGGATTGTTTGCTCTATATCGGTAAAGGGCCTGATGTTTTGAAATGTTGCACCAAAACCGCCAAGCAACCTATCTATTAACACAAAGCCAATATCTGGTTCTATAGCAATAATTCCGCTGCCTTCAAGCGGATATAGGTTTACGACATTAAAGCTTACAGATTGCGAAAGCGAAAGTACAAATTCACCATAAGTCATTTGATCAACGCTTGCCACATCTATTTCTATTATTGTTCGTAAAAAGCCAGAAAGCTTTGAAGAAAAGTTTCTGGCAAACTTATCATGCAGGTTCTTAATTGCCCTAATTTGTTCTTTTGATACTTTATCTGGTCTTTTGAAATCGTATATGGATATTTTTTCTTCTATTAAGCTCTCGGCTAGATCTTCTTTTTCCTCTTCTTTGCCAATTGTGGAAAGTAGCGCATCAATTTCTTCTTGAGATAAAATTTCTGCCATATTTATCCTGTGATTTTTTTGACAATATTTGGTATTTCATTTAGATCGCCAATGTAGTCTACAATGTTACTTTCCGTCGGTTTTCGAGGCATACCCCATACAACACATGATTCTTTGCTTTGTGCAATAATGACACCACCGGTTTTTTTTAGTTTTACTAATCCTTGAAAACCGTCGTTACCCATGCCTGTCATAATAATTGCCAATGTTTTGTCTTTTGTAGTTTGGGCGCATGAATCAAACAGTATGTCAGCGCTTGGTACATAAATTGTTTTTGGCTCGTCTGAAACTTTTATAATATACGAGTTGCCTTTATCCACAATGCTCATCTGTCTCCCTCCAGGCGCCAAATAACCTTTGCCATTTTCAACAATTTCTCCATCCTGCGCTTCTTTTATTGGGATAGAGGAAATCCTATCTAGTGACTTTGCAAAAATCGGTGTAAAGGTAGCAGGCATATGTTGAACAATTAAAACAGGCACATTTACTTTTGGAAATTCACTCATTACTTTTTCAAGCGCAACAGGCCCACCCGTAGATGTGGCAATAGCAATGAGTTTTATATCTTTTTTTACAGGTTCTGATGGCTTGACAGTTTTTATTTGCTTGGTTTCAATGGGTTTTATTAGTTTTGGTTTTGATACTTTCGAATTTTTTGCTGCAATAACTTTTTCAATTAACAATTCTCTTGCGTCTTTTGTTATTTTATTGAAATTTAAAACATCATTTTTTGGTATATAGTCTATTGCCCCTAAATGTAGTGCTTCGAGTGTTGTACTTGCACCTTCTGTAGTTAGAGTTGATACCATAATTACTGGCACAGGATTTTCTATCATTATGTGCCTTAGTGCTTCTAAGCCATTTAATTTTGGCATTTCTACATCCATCGTAACTACATCAGGCTGTAGTGTTTTTACTTTCTCAATAGCTTCTTGACCATCTGAGGCTGTAGCTATTACTTGTATTTGTCCAGACTCTTCCAGTATTCTTGCTAAATATTTTCTTGAAATTAGTGAATCGTCAACGACTAATACTCTTACCATAATTTCTCCAAAGATTTGACATTTACAAAGAAATAATATAAATTTTGTCGCAGAAAAGCAAATAAATTTTCTAGGAGGTAGAGCATGGGATTAACAGTAGCTCAAAAGATACTCAAAGAGCATTTGGTTGACGGTAGCCTCGTAGACGGCGATGAGATTGGTATAAAAATTGATCAGACACTCACACAAGACGCTACAGGCACAATGGCAGACCTTCAATTTGAACAAATGGGGACACCCCGCGTGAAGACTGAAGTTTCTGTGAGCTATATCGACCACAAAACAATTCAAATGGGTTTTGAGGATGCAGACGATCATACATATTTGCAGACATTTGCAAAAAAATATGGATTGTATCTATCAAAGGCGGGCAATGGTATTTGTCACCAGGTTCATGTAGAACGCTTTGGTAAACCAGGTAAGACACTGCTTGGTTCTGATTCTCACACGCCAACAGGCGGAGGTATTGGTATGATAGCAATTGGCGCAGGCGGCCTTGACGTGGCCAGCGCAATGGCTGGAATGCCATTTTATATGCCCAGGCCAAAAATTGTTGGCATAAAATTGACAGGTAAACTACAGCCCTGGGTTTCTGCAAAAGACATTATCCTTAAAGTATTACAGATTTTAACCACAAAAGGTAATGTAGGGTGGATTGCAGAGTACTTCGGTGAGGCCGTAAAATATCTAAGCGTGCCAGAGCGAGCCACAATTACCAATATGGGCGCAGAGCTTGGCGTTACAACTAGCGTTTTTCCATCCGATGAAACCACAAAAGCATTCTTGGCAGCTCAAAAGCGAGAATCTGATTGGGTAGAATTAAAAGCAGATACAGATGCAGTATATGATAAAATTATAGACATTAATCTAAATGAACTTGAGCCAATGATAGCACAGCCTCATTCACCAGACAATGTTGTGCGTGTAAGGGATGTAGAAGGCACACCGGTAGATCAGGTTATGGTAGGCAGCTGCACAAACTCTTCATATAAAGATGGCAAAATATTGGCTGAAATTTTAAAAGGTAAAACAGCAGATGAAAATGTAAGTTTTGGTTATGCACCAGGTTCAAAGCAGGTGCTTAGAATGCTTTCTGATGAAGGCGAACTAAGTAATATTATTGCAGCAGGTGCAAGGGTATTAGAATCAGCGTGCGGCTTTTGTATAGGAGCAGGTCAAGCGCCCAGAAACAATGCTATTTCTATAAGAACCAACAATAGAAATTTCTTTGGTAGAAGCGGCACCACAACAGCTAAAATTTATTTAGTAAGCCCAGAAACAGCAGCAGCTTGTGCATTAACAGGTAAAATCACAGATCCAAGGGATTTAGAAAAGCTCTTTGGTATTCAATATCCTAAAGTAGAAGTACCCAGTGCATTTACAATTGATGATTCACTTGTCATACCACCAGCAAAAGAAACTGAAGTTTCAAAAGTAGAGCTTTATAAGGGTCCAAATATTGTTGATCCGCCAGGTGGAAGTTCTATGCCGGCCGATTTAAATGGTGAGGTTGCTGGTAAATTCGGCGATAAAATAACTACAGACGATATTATGCCAGCAGGCGATTTGTTAAAATATCGTTCCAATGTTCCAAAATATGCTGAGTATGTATTTGTGAAAAGAGATCCTACATTTGCTCAAAGATGTTTGGAAAATAAAAAAATGGGTATTCATAATATTATCGTAGGTGGCGATTCATATGGCCAGGGTTCATCTAGAGAGCATGCAGCGCTATGCCCAATGTATTTAGGTGTAAAAGCTGTTGTTGCTAAAGCCATTGAGCGTATTCATAGGGCTAACCTTATTAATTTTGGTATATTGCCGTTGACTTTTAAAAACCCAGAAGATTACGAAAAAATCGACCAGGGCGATAGAATAAAATTGCCAAACATAAGAAAAGCCCTAATCGAAAACAAAGGCGAAGTAATGCTCTATAATGAAACAAAAGGTATTTCTATACCGCTAAACTATCACTTAACAGACAGGGAAATTAAGACTATCTTGGCAGGTGGTACAATGAAATTGGCAAAAGATTTTCCTGGCAAAAGTTTCAAAGAAATCGTATTTAATTCTTAAAAAGGAGGAAATAATAATGAAAACATTATTTTATGTATTAAAAGACCCATCAAACACAATGGATTATTATCATTTATTTTTAAATGTGAAAGATTTAAGAAAAAAAAATTATGATGTCAAAATTATATTAGAAGGTTATGCCACAAGCATTGTTCAAAAAATGTCAGACAAAAATCATCCATTAAATGTTGCATATGAAGATATTAAAAGCTCTATAGTAGCAGTATGTAGGGGTTGCGCTATTGCTACAAAAAGTTTAGAAGCCGCAGAAGCCCAAGGCTTGCCTGTAATTGGCAATCTTGAAAACCACGTAGCACTTGAGCCATTTATTAAAGATGGTTATAATGTAGTTGTATTCTAAAGCTTTTTGGGAGGGTACATAGAACTCTCCCAAAAAAATTCTTGTTGTAATAATTTTTCAAAAAGATTATAATATTAATTATGATATTTGTATCTTTCCTTTGGCACATGCATCAACCCTATTACAAAGATGATATTGAAGGTAAATATTTAGCGAGTTGGATCAGGCTCCATGCGTCTAAAGATTATTTGGATATGCTAAAAATTGCCCAAAATAATAATGCTAAAGTAACTTTTAATCTCACGCCTGTGCTTATCAATCAAATTTTATCGTACAAAGATTTAGATTGTGAAAATCTTTCAAGCTTATTGCTTAAGCCCGTATCTGAGCTTAGTGATAAGCAAAAGTTGTTTGTTTTAGAGAATTCTTTTAAGATAAGTTCCCACATTATACAAAGCATGCCAAAGTACAAACAACTCTACCATAAAAAACAAAATGTCAATTCAAATGTCTTGAATATTTTTACGGACGACGAGATTTTGACATGCGAAATAGCTTATCTATTAGCCTGGTTTGGTACTCTTCAAAAAGATGCAACGATAAAAAAAATTCAAGAAAACTTAAGTACATCAGGTGAAGCAGAAAAACTATATTTATTAAATAGACAACTGCAGATTCTTCAAGCTACTGTACCAGAATACAAAAAAGCTGTTAAGGCTGGTGATATTTGTCTTACCACCACGCCATTTTATCATCCTATTTTGCCCTTATTGATTGATAGTGACATATCAAAAGTATCAAATCCTAATATAAAACTACCGGAAAAGTTTAGTTTCCAGGAAGATGCAAAATGGCATATACAAAAGTCTAAACAATATATGGAAAGAATTTTTGAATCCACAATAGAGGGTATGTGGCCTTCTGAAGGTTCCGTTAGTGATGAGGCGCTATGTTTAATCTCAGAGGCAGGCTTTAAATTTGCAGCTACAGATGAACAAATCTTAAAGAATTCAGGTTTTGGTGACATATATAAGCCATATTTATATGAGAACAATAATTTGTCTTTGCATATGTTTTTTAGGGATCATGTGCTGTCTGATAAAATAGGTTTTGTATACTCAAGATTAAACTATAAAGATGCAGTAAGTGATTTTTTAAGCTCGATAAAAAGCATAGAAAAACAATTTGATAAATCAATTGTGAATATAATTCTGGATGGAGAGAATGCTTGGGAGTATTACGATAATAATGGCTATGATTTCTTAAATAACTTATATGATAGCTTGCAAAAGGATGAAAACATTGAACTTACAACACCAAAAGACTATTTAGAACTGCAAGCATCTGGTGAACTAAAACTAGGCAAAATTTGGCCAGGCTCGTGGATTGGTGCAAATTTTAATATATGGATTGGAGACGACGAGGATAACAAAGCATGGAATTTGCTTGGTAAGGCACGCACGGAACTTGCTAAAAGCAAAGCTAGTATGCAAGAGCTTTACAAGGCCCAAGGCAGCGATTGGAACTGGTGGTATGGATCTGATCATTCTTCTTCTGATGATTATTTGTTTGATAGTTTATTTAGAAGCTTGCTTATTAAAGCCTATTTGCTTGCCAAAAAAACTCCTCCTCAAGAGCTTTATTTGCCAATTAAAAAAAGCATAAGCGCTCTAGAAAGTAAGCTTCCAATTAGCTTTATTAACCCAAAGATTGATGGATTGGTGAGCTCTTATTTTGAGTGGAGTGGTGCGGGTGAATTTGTAGAACTTGAATCTTCTATGAGTATTTCAGATAAAATTATAAAAAAAATTTTTTATGGGTTTAATGATACCGATATTTTTTTAAGAGTGGATTTTAGCAATGCTAAAAAGGACATATTAATTAAAAATGATATTTGTATAGAAGTATTTGATAATATTAAAACAAGTATTTTTTTATCAAACAATGGCAGCTACATAAAGAAACTTGATAGAAATGGCAGAACTATAAATCAAGAGGTTTTTACAGATTATTCGATGAATAAAATTCTTGAATTAAAAGTTTCAAAAGATTTTCTTGGCGTTCATGAAAAAGAAAAGGTTTATATAAATGTATATATTAAACAACAGGATACAATTTTGGAGCGTTTTCCTTCAAACAAAGACATTCTTGTAGAAATTCCTTCTAAAAATTTTGAATTTGAGAACTGGATTGTATGATAGTTTCTATTGTAGGAAGGCCAAATGTAGGTAAATCAAGCCTTTTTAATTTACTAATTGGCAAAAACAAAAGTATTATAAGCGATATTCCTGGCACCACGCGAGATAGGATAGCCGATTACCTATATCTTGAAGATAAAACAGTAATGCTTATAGATACTGGTGGACTTAATGATGCGGATTATATTTTATCAAAAAAAATTAATATGCAAACGCAGGTTGCCATAGAATTGAGTGATATCATAATTTTAGTTTTTGATGCCAAAGAGCCTTTTTCTGATTTTGATATATCGTTGTTTAAAATGATTGCTAAATTAAAAAAACAGTATATTATTGTGGTCAATAAAATTGATGATAGAAACGAAAATTTTTTTTATGATTATTTGCGTTTTAAAGAAGCTTTATTTATTTCCACAAAGCAAAGAAAAAATATAAATCAGCTTAAAGAAAAGTTGTATACGCTGGTTGGTAAAAGCGTTACAAAAGTCCACGCAGATAGTAAACTAGCCATTGTAGGTAGAGCAAATGTTGGCAAATCAAGCCTTTTTAATGCAATATTAAAGAAGGAATACTCAATTGTATCTTCTAAAGAAGGTACAACGCTTGATAGTGTTGATACATTTATTAATTACAATGGAAAAGCTTATAAAATTATTGATACGGCAGGATTAAGGTTAAAACTAAAGAAAGAAAGCCTAGATAAGCTGGCTTCCTATATGGCTCTTTTTTCTATCGAGAGATGTGACATAGCGCTTTTGGTTATTGATGCTAAAGATGGGGTCAAAACGCAAGATTTAAAAATTGCGTCTATTTTAGAGCAAAAGCACAAAGGCATCATAGTAATTTTTAACAAATGGGACTTAATAGAAAAAGACCAAGATAAAGTTTTTAAAGATTTAAAAAGCAGGCTTTCATTTATAAGCTATGCGCCATTTTTGAGAATTAGCTCAAAAGAGTCTAAAAATATTGATAAGATCTTTAAATACATACAGATTGTTGATACTTATTACAGCTCAAGAGTTTCGACGCATGATTTAAACGAAGCGTTTCTTCGTTTGTCAAAAACACATCATGGAATAAATCTAAATTCTAAACCTATAAAACTAAAATATATCAATCAAGTTGAGACAAAACCGCCTACTTTTGTGTTATTTACAAACGTAGAGAAAGTGCCAAAAAACTATGAACACTATATAAAAAACAACCTATATTCCTTATTTAAATTCACTGGTTGTCCTGTAAAGTTGATCTTCAAAACAGATTAAGCACTCACTAGTCCAGAAAAGTTACAAAGTCTTCTACTGTTATTCTATCCATTCTCATATTGTTGATATAGGAAGTATTGTTTGGGTATCCAATTGATATACCCATAACTATAATTTTGTTTTCTGGTATATTCAAGGTTTTCTTAATAACAGGCGCATAGGCAGCAATTGATGTTTTTGGACATGTGGCAAGACCAAAATCCAAAGCAAGCAGCATAATAGTTTGAGCCATAATGCCTATATCTATAAATGTATTTTCACCCAAGTTTTTTTCTCTTAGCAACAACAGCTCAACTGGTGCATCAAAAAACCTGAAATTTTCTAAAATATGCTCTTGTAGGGCAATTTTATCTTTTGGATCTATGTGTTTGTATTCAAATACCCTTGTGTTACAGGCTTTACGTCTATCTTTTATGAATTGAGGTGTGTCTTTTACTTCATAAATGTAGTCATATTGCCTTTCAATGCCACTTTTTACAGCTTCTACTAAAGCATCACTTAACTTTTGTTTGGTATGACCACTCAGAACCAAAACTTCCCATGGCTGAACATTGTGACCAGACGGTGCAAACCTTGCAATATCAAACAATTTATAAAGTACCTCTTTTTCGACCGGTTTGTTTAAAAAGGCACGTGTTGATTTTCTTTTTAATATACTTTCTGAAACAGCCATTTAACCCTCCCTTTTTTAGTAACTAATTTAATTAACCTATTTAAAAAATCAAGGGGTATTAAAACCCCTTGATTTAATTATTTTTAAATTAGCCCAGCTTCTTCTAGTATATCGTCAATATATTCTTTTAGCGGGTCTAAGCTTTGGTTGAATAAGCACTCTGGCATTGTTTCAAGTTTTTCTGCAATTTGAGGTTTAAAGCTCATCTTTGCTAAGATGTCTTTTTCAATGTCAACACCTGGTGCAATTTCTTTTAGTATGAGACCGTTTTCATTTAAACCAAATACTGCTCTTTCTGTTACATAGATAATTTCTTTTTTTGCTTTTACTGCTTGCGGACCGCTGAATACAATTTTTACTATCTTTTCATTGAACTTTAATATATTTCCATCATTCTTTATTATCAATTTTCCTTTGGAAGCATCTATATCAAATTTGCCAGCAGTAAAACCACCAGCAAAGAATGTTCTAGGCGAACCTGCACTAATTACAGGAAAACCGCCTGGGCCTGATACCCTTGTAGAGCTGTATGATGGGTTTAGATTGCCTTTTGGATCTATTTCCATAAAACCAAGTGAAGCAAAGTCTATAATGCCACCTTCATAATTTGTAAACATATCAGGCATAGGAATCAAAGCCTGCGGCGATATGGCAACGCCAAAATCTGGTCCAACTAAAGCTATGCCGCCAATTGGTCCTGGCTCTACAGTTAAAGCAAGTAAATTGCTAAGTCCCAACTCGCCAGCAAGCCAAGAAACATACACAGGTATTCCTATTCCAAGGTTGCCAAATAGTGGTTTTTTTAGCTTTGCAGCGGTTTTCATAACTTCGATTAATATTCTTCCAGCTGCAATTCTATCCCTTATTTGGTCTGGGGAAGGTAAAAGTTCTTCTAATTCTTTAGTTTTTTTAACTTTTACATGACCTGCTAGCCTTGGATCATATACATAGCTGCCAGAGAGTTTATGGTATTTTTCTGCATCTGGCGCCACAACAACATAGTCCACAAGCGGACCTGGAACTATAACATCTCTTGCAGGTATGGTATCTTTTCGTGCAACATACTTTACCTGGCAAATAACCTTGCCTTGGTTTGGAAGCGCTTTTGCAGCCTGTGCCATATTAAGCACTGTGCCATAGATGCCTTCTTCTTCCATTGAAATATTGCCATCTTCGTCTGCTGTTGTGCCTCTGATGAGTGTTACATCTGGTGTTGGTGCTTGATAGAGTAGCCATTCTTCGCCATTAATATTTAGCACATCTACCTTGCAGGTCTTTTTTTCTTTTGCGATTTCATTTGAAGCACCACCGTCAATTCTTGGGTCTAAAAATGTCCCAAGGCCAACTTTTGAAAGCAATCCTGGTCTGTTGCTTGCAACTTCTCTGAACCAATAGGCAGTTGTGCCAATAGCAAAAGAATACACTTCAATTCTGTTTTCCAGCGTCATTTTCATTAAAGCAGGTGACCAACCAATAAAAGGCATTAAAACGCCTCTTATGAATGTTTGATTTTTGTCCTGGTAAAGTTCTGAAAAAACTTTATCAAGACCTCTATCTGGTACCGCAGGTAGTGTGTCTGAGATGATAAATAAATTGTTTGGATGACCTGTTTTTTTGTACTGCTCAAAAAGCTCCAAGATGAGATACTCTGGTGCGGTTGAGAGATTGAACCCAGAGATAGCAACAACATCGCCATCTTTGATAACGCTTAATGCGTCGGAAACATTTACAACTTTTCCGTGACCCATTAATTCATACCTCCTAAAAATTTTTTCTTGCGCCTATACTAAAAGATTTAGCCTAAAAAGTCAAATTAATTAAATTTTTTCAACTTCATAAATAACTTTTTACTAAGACAAACTGTATTTGTTATTTTTATCAAAAGATGGTAAAATAAGATCGAGGTTTTATGTCTTTAATCGGCCAAATATTGTTGAACAATAAAAAGATAACGCAAGATCAACTAAAAGAAGCTGTCAAAGAGCAAGAGCACACACACAAGCGACTAGGTGAGATATTAAAAGACTACAATTTAGTTTCAGATGAAGACATTGCTGATGTTTTGAGCGAACAATTTAACTTAAAAAGAGTCAATTTAGGCAGTATTTCAATTGATAAACCCGCTTTATCAGTCATAAAAGAAGATATTGCAAAAGAGCGTTTAATTTTACCTTTTGCAAAAACAAATAACGAACTTCACATAGCTGTGGTGGACCCTACAGAAAATACTTATTTAATAGATGAAATTAGATTTAAAACAGGTATTAAAAAAGTAGTTTTATATATTACAACGCCACAGGATATAATAAACGCTATAAATACAAGTTATACAGTGTATAATAAACTTGAAGAATTTGTAAAAAACCTGCCACAAATACAAACTATAGAAGAAATTAAAGAAGAAACCCAAACTACTATAGAAGAAAACGATCCGCCTTTAATTAAATTAGTTAATTCAATTATTGAAAATGCTATTATTGCAAGGGCTTCCGATGTACATATCGAACCTTTTGAAAACAGTTTAAGGATCCGATATAGAATTGATGGCAAAAATATAGAAGCAATGAATTTGCCAAAACAGTTTGCCCTAAGTGTTGTTTCAAGAATCAAAATCATGTCTTACTTAGATATCGCAGAAAAAAGACTTCCTCAGGATGGCAGAATAAAGCTTAAGGTAGCAGGAAAAGAAATTGATTTAAGAGTTTCTACCATACCTGTGTCTTTTGGAGAAAAATGTGTTATGAGAATTTTAGACTCAACCAGTATAAAAGTTAAGTTAAATGATTTAGGTTTTGAGCCTGAAGATTTAGAAAAATATATAAAAGCAGCTAAATCTCCTCATGGTATTATTTTAGTTACAGGCCCAACAGGTTCTGGTAAATCAACCACGCTTTATGCTACACTAAATTTGCTAAACAACATTAGTGTAAATATATTAACAGCAGAAGATCCAATAGAGTATAATTTGGAAGGTATAAATCAGCTTCAGGTTAACGAAGAAATTGGTTTGACTTTTGCAAAAGCTTTGCGTTCATTTTTAAGACAGGATCCAGATATTATTATGGTTGGAGAAATTAGAGATGCAGAAACTGCAGATATTGCGATTAGAGCTGCACTAACAGGTCATTTGGTATTATCTACGCTTCATACAAATGATGCACCAAGTGCCCTAGCAAGGCTTATAGATATGGGAATAGCCCCTTATTTGCTTTCTTCGTCTCTGAGGCTTATTCTTGCACAAAGGCTTGTTAGAAAGATTTGTGAATCTTGCAAAATCGCATATGAACCCGAGCCAGCATTAATAAAAGACTTAGGATTTGATAATCTTGAAACTACCTTCTACCATGGCAAAGGATGTGCTTTTTGTAACAATACAGGCTATAAAGGCAGAATAGCGATATATGAAGTTATGCCAATAGACGAACAGATAAGAAAAGCAATAATTTCTGGTGCAAATACAGATGAAATAAAAAAAATAGCAATTGCCAATGGTATGCAGACACTAAGGCAAAGTGGTATTAAAAAAGTTCTTGATGGTATCACTACAATTGATGAAATTCTTGAAGTAACAATTTAAAAAAATGCTTAAAACAAAACAAGTATTAAACTCGCTTGAAACTAAAATTCTTAAATTTGTACATTTAAAAGATTACAAAAGTGCTGCGATCTATTTAAAAAAAGAAAATTCAGTACTTAAGTTTGATAAATGTGCCGATTGGCTTTTATTAAAACCCGTTTTAAAACCACATATAGAAAAAATTTTTAATAAAAAACATATCTATTGTGTTTGGGATTTGCTGCTAACAAAACCTTTACGAAACGAGCATTATACTCAAATAACACCTATTGCAAATGCAAAAGATTATGCTTGTGTGCAGGGTAGTGTTGTCTCAAAACAAACCGGGAATCCATACACAATAGTAATTGATGATGGCTATGAAAGGCTTGATTGTAAATGGTTTAATCTTAATCAGTTTTTAAAACACATACTGAAAAATATAAAAGTAGGCTCACGCGTAGTTTGCGAAGGGAAAATAACAGAGTTTGGACTTTTTAAGCAAATGCATCATCCCCGCATAAAGCCATTTAGTCAATTTAAACCCCACATTGATGTAATTTATCCTTCGTTTGGAAATCTCAAAAATACAACAGTTAAAAAAATTATTGAGCAATATTTATCTTTATCGCCAAAGCCACCTTATGATTTTTTGCCTTATACAATAATTGCTAGAAATAATTTGCCATTTTTGAGCGAAGTATTTGATGCTTTGCATGTTAAAAGCACTTATGATGAAAAAATAGAAAAGCGTTTAAAGTATGAGGAGCTTTTTTTGATGCAGCTTGGACTTGCTTTGCAAGAGCAAGATAAAATAAATGAATCAATAAGTATTGAGTTTGATGAGGATTTTTTACAAAAAATAGAAAAAAAGTTAGCATTTGAGCTTACAATTGATCAAAAAAAAGCGATCAATATGATTTTAAACGATATGCGTTATGCCAAAGCTTCATCAAGATTGCTACAAGGCGATGTGGGTTCTGGTAAAACCATAGTGGCATTAATTTGCGCTTTAGCTGTATTGAAAAACAATTACCAGGTTTGTATAATGTCTCCAACCACAAGCCTTGCAGAACAAACATTTACAGTTGCAAAAAAGTTTTTAGAGGATGAGGGATTTAATGTAGGTTTGCTTGTCAGTACAACAAAGAAAAAAAATGAAATTTATCAAGCAGTTAAAGATTTTAAAATTCATTGTTTGGTAGGAACGCACGCTTTGCTAAACGAAAAGCTTGAGTTTAGTAATTTGGGTTTTTTGGTGATTGACGAACAGCACCGCTTTGGTGTTGACCAAAGAAGAATTCTCTCAAGTAAAGGCAAAAGTGCATATATGTTAATAATGAGCGCAACACCTATACCAAGGAGTTTGGCTTTCGCAATTTACGGCAAAACAAAAGTTGTTGAAATACACACAATGCCAAAAAACAGAAAAGCGGTTCATACAATTCACCTTTATAAAAAGTCTGAAGATAAAGCCTTTTTGCATGCAAGAGAAGAGATATTAAAAAAACATCAGGTTTATATCGTATTTGCTTTAATAGAAGAATCTGAGTCAAAAGTTGATTTTGATTCATTAATGGGAAGCTATGAAGATATAAAAAATAAATACTTTGGTGAATTTAAATGTGCTTTTTTGCACTCAAACATAAAAAGTGCCCAAAAAGAAAAAATTTTTCATGATTTTGTACATGGCAAAATTGATTGCCTGATGAGCACAACTGTAATTGAAGTGGGTATAGACAACCCAAATGCTACAGTTATGATAATTGAAAATGCAGAAAATTATGGGCTTGCCCAGCTTCATCAGCTTAGGGGAAGGGTGGGAAGAAGCGATCTGGATTCATTTTGTTACTTAATTACAAAAGATAGAATATCTTCATTGGCAAAAAGGCGCATTGATGTGTTGCTTTCTACAAACGATGGCTTTGAAATAGCAAAACAAGATTTAATTTTGCGCGGGAGTGGTGAAATTTACTCAACAAGGCAACATGGTTTGCCAGATTTGGAATTTGCTGATATACTAAATGATAGAGAACTATTGGAAAAAGCCCAAAGTGATATTTATGAGCTTTTGAGCCTAAAGTATCCATTAAGTAATGGACTGATCAAGATGGTGGAGCATAAGTGGCAGAAAAAATTTTCTTTTGCGAGGGTAATATGAAAATAAGTGTAGCTCAAATACAAGTTATTGAAGGTAACATAGAAAAAAACTATGAAGCTTCTTTGAGTATGATAGAAAGAGCTAAACAGGATGGAAGTAGCCTTGTATTGTTTCCTGAACTTTTTTTGTCTGGGTTTGATTATACAAATTTAGATAAACTATCAAGACTTTCACCGAAATATATCGATAAATTGCTTGAAGAATCAAAAAATATTGCAATTTGCGGTACTTTTTTGGAAAATATTGACAATAAAATATATAATACTTTTTACTGTATATACGAAAGAAAAGTTTTATTTAAGTACTCGAAAGTCAAATTATTTGAAGTAACAAAAGAAGATTATTATTTTAATGCTGGCAATAAAAATCAACCAAATACATTTGATTTATTTGGTATCAAATTTGGGGTATGTATATGTTTTGAGTTACGTTTTCCAGAAATTTTAAGAAAAGCAGCACTTAATGGTGCACAAGTTTTGCTTGTGAGTGCAATCTGGCCCGTTGAAAGACTACATGCATGGCAGAGTTTGTCATGTGCAAGAGCAATTGAAAACCAGGCATTTGTCGTAACTTGTAATGCAAATGAGGCTTCAGGAAGATGGATGTGTGCAGGACATTCGAGTGTCTATGATCCAAACGGTAAAATGCTTGAATGCGCTTATAATCAAACTGGCGTTAAGACTGTGTCAATTGAGCCATCTTTGTCAAAAAAAATCCAAAGAGAGTTTCCAAGCCTGATAAATGCTTATGATTTAGGTTGTATGGAGGGAAACGTATGAAATTAGCTGTAATTACCCTATCAGATAAGGGATTTAGCAAAGAAAGAGAAGATTTAACTGGACCTGCTTTGATAGATTTTTTAAAGCAAAATTTAAACAATATGCAACTAGAATACTATAAAGTAATACCTGATGATGAAGAAATGTTAAAAAAAGAGCTCATAGACCTTAGTGATCAAAATATAGACCTTATTGTAACAAATGGATCGACCGGTATAGCTCCGCGCGATATTGCACCTGATGTTACACAGGAGTTAATAGAAAAAAGACTGTGGGGTTTTGAAGAAGCAATGCGCTTAAAAAGTTTTGAAAAAACGCCCACGGCTATTGTTTCAAGAGCATGCGTGGGCACAAGAAAGAACACACTTATTATAAACTTGCCAGGCAGTCCAAAGGCAGCAATTGAAAATATTGGTTTTATATACAAAGCTATAGAACATACAATAAAAAAATTACAAGGTGATCAAACGCCTTGTGCGGGTGCAGTATGAGTGTTGATATAGGTGAAGTGCTTGTTTTTTTATCTTTTACTTTTTTAGCACTGGAAATTTTCTTTGCAAGTGGTGGCATTTTTACATTTGTAGGTTTGGTATCGTTCATAATAGGTACTTATTTTTTGTATTTAGGTTTTAATGGTTTACCACCAATATTTTTGTATGTGATATGTCCAATTTTTGTTGGTGTGCTTATATTTGTGATTTTTGTTATAGTCATTGGCTTAAAAGCTCAAAAAGCTTCTATTAAAACTTCAGAAAATCTCACAGGTAAGACAGGCATATGCAGGAAACCTATAACCAAGGATCAACCAGGTCAAATTGAAATAAATGGTGAAATTTGGATTGCTTATAGTGAATCTGATATCGAAGTTGGACAACAGGTAAAAGTCATTAAACAAGAGTCCATAAAATTATTTGTAGAAAAGGAGATGAAGTAATGGAAAGTATTGTATTGATTGTAGTTGTGATTTTTGCTTTGCTTATAATCTTAAATTCTGTTCGTATTGTGCAAGAGTACGACAGGGCTGTGATTTTTAGATTAGGTAGAGCAATAGGCGTAAAAGGCCCTGGTTTGATAATCTTGTGGCCAATTATTGACAGCATGGTAAAGGTTTCTTTAAGGATTAATACACTGGAAGTGCAACCACAAGATGTAATTACAAAAGACAATATAACAATCAAAATTAATGCGGTAGTTTATTTTAAAGTAGTAGATTCACTAAAAGCAGTAGTCCAGATAAAAAATTATGCTTATGCAGTGGAACAGCTTGCTCAAACGACTCTTCGTAGCATATGCGGTCAGGCTGAGCTTGATAAACTGCTTTCAGAACGTGAAAAAGTTAATTCAGAAATCCAGGAAATTCTTGACAAACACACAGATGCCTGGGGTGTAAAAGTAACACTTGTTGAATTAAAACAGATTGATTTACCACAGGATATGCAAAGAGCCATGGCGCGCCAGGCTGAAGCAGAAAGAGACAGAAGGGCTAAAATCATTAATGCTGATGGTGAATATCAAGCAGCTGAAAAATTAAACGAAGCAGCACGCATTATATCACAAAACCCTATAGCATTACAGCTTAGATACCTTCAAACACTAAATGAGATATCATCAACCAACAACACCACGACCATATTACCTATACCTCTTGATATATTAAGGGAAATTGGAAAATCAATATCGGCTAAAGAGTCAAACTAATTAAATTGGGCAACAATATCCATAATTTTTTATAATAGGCGTTTTTTGGCTTGACTTTTTAGACGAACCTAATATATTTATAATAGGCTAATTAATAATGTAAGTTAGTTTTGGGAGTTTAAAATGAAGCCAAAAAAAAGCCTTAAAATATGGTTTTTATCATTTTTAGCCGTATTTGGACCTGGTTTTATAGTGATGATTGCGGATATGGATGCAGGTTCAATTACAACTGCTTTTGTGTCTGGTGCCAGATATGGATATAAGCTTATACCTCTTCAATTATTACTTATACCATTACTATATGTAGTGCAAGAAATTGCATCAAGGTTAGGCTGCGTTACAAGCAAAGGCCATGGTGAGCTAATCCGAGAATATTTTGGTGAAAAATGGGCTATTTTTTCAACAATTCTACTTCTTTTTGTAGTTTTTAGCGCTCTTTTGACAGAATTTTCAGGTATTGCGGCAAGCACTGAAATTATAGGCATACCAAAGTATTACTCAATTATTATAAGTGCAATTTTACTAATTTTGGTAGCATTAAGTGGCAAATATAAACGCGCAGAAAATATCGCTATTGTGTTTTCGCTTATATCATTTGTTTTTATACCTGCAGCAATAATGTCTAATCCAGATTATGGTGAAATTGCAAAAAGTTTTATCTCGTCTCAACCAATTAATGACAAAAATTATCTTTTTCTTGTAGCTGCGAATGTAGGTGCAGTAATTATGCCGTGGATGATTTACTACCAACAAAGTGCTACGGTGGATAAGTGCTTACAATCATGCGATATTAAATTTGCAAAATGGGATACATTAATTGGCAGTTTTGCTACTCAAATTTTAATGGTGGTAGTAATTATTCTTGGTGCGTCAGTGCTATACAAAGAGCATATCGCTCCAAATAATGCTTATGATTTTACTTTGGCACTTGTGCCTATTGCAGGGAAATACAGCGCTTCGTTGTTTGCAATTGGTCTTTATGCTTCGAGTATTTTAGCGGCATTTGTCGTATCTATGTCATTTGCGTGGGCATCTGGTGAAACGTGGAATTTTGGACATACGCTAAACGCTAAATTTAAGCAAGAAAAACTTTTTTATTTTATATACATTGCTCTTGTTGCTTTGAGCGCTTTAATTATACTTATTCCAAATATACCTCTTGTTACAATCATGGTGGATGTTGAAGCATTTAATGGTTTTGTGTTACCAATTGTGTTAGGCTTTTTAATAGTTCTTGCAAGCAGCAAAAAGATACTGAAAAATTATTCCTATTCAAAAAGCTATATTAGTATCGTGGCACTTCTTGCTTTAGCAATAGTAATTCTAGGTTTATACTCTATAATAGCTTAAACGATAAATATTTATTGAATTCTAATTTTCAATTATAGAAAAAATTTATCAATATTCAAAAGTATCTCTGTTTTGATTTTGTCTGTCATACATCCATTGTGGATAGAGTGTTTTTGGTCTGGTAACACTCTCTAATGCGTTAATTTCATCATCGTTTAATTTTATGTTTATGCTGTTTAGGTTATCTTCTAGCTGAGTTATTTTATTTGCTCCAATTATTACAGAAGTTACTTCTTTTTTACTTAAAAGCCATGCAAGCGATAGTTGGGCAATAGATAAACCCTTTTGTTTTGCAATATCATCCAATGTTTCAATTAGATCATAGGCTCTTTCATCAATTGGTGGAAAATTAAAATCACTGCGGCGTGCATTTTGTGGTTTAGAATTTTCTTTTGTATATTTACCAGTTAAAAATCCGCCAGATAAAGGCGACCATGGCAAAAAAGCTAAGTTTTCTTCTTTACACAACGGTAGCAATTCATGTTCAACATCACGACCTGCGAGCGAGTAATATGCTTGAAGAGAAACAAATTCAGCTAGATTTTTTGCTTTTGATAAGTAAAGTGCTTTTATTAGGTGCCTTGCAGACCAATTCGAACAGCCAATATATAGCACTTTACCCATTTTAACAAGATCGTTTAAAGCATCAAGTGTTTCTTCTATACTTGCTAATATGTCCCACCCATGAATTTGATATAGATCAATATAGTCAATTTGAAGCCTTTTTAAGCTTGCATCTATGCTTTCAAAAATATGCTTTCTTGAAAGGCCAATATTATTTATATCACCTTTGTTTTCAAACGCTTTAATGCTTGATCCGCTCCTCACTTTTGTTGCTATAACTATTTCATGCCTGTTTAAACCTAATTTTTTGATAACATTACCTAAAATTGTCTCTGATTCTCCAAATGAGTAAACATCAGCTGTATCAAAAAAATTAACTCCAGCATTTACTGCTTTTTTTACCAATTCTAAAGCTAATTCTTCATTTACCGCACCAATGTTATAAAAATTAGAACCGAATGTCATAGTGCCCAAACACAACTGTGATACTTTTAGTGCCGTTTTGCCAAATTTTTTATACTTCATAAAACCTCCCTTTTAGATTATCTTTCAAATATATTGTTATATTTAGATTTTTCAAGCTTTCATTGTTAAAATAATTAATTAGGTTGAAGTATATCTTTAAAAGAATTAATATCATATACATGATGTATATTATATTATTACCTGCTTTATGGGAAAGGTAAAATTTTTAGAATATGCATGTGAACATAAACTTAAAAAGGTATTTTTGTAACAGCATCAACACACACAAAACATAGAATCTATAATGTAGAATAAGATTTGTTAATCTACGACATTTTGGCAGTTGTGTTGTATAACTAAAGTTTTTAGTTTTTTGACATAGAACTCTAAGTATACTTTTTTTTCCAAATAAGTAATTTAGCTAATTCGTGTACAGTGGAGCTAAGCAGTATATTGGTATTAGTTATTGATTCTTTTGTTGATAAGGGTTTGTGTGTAATACTTAACGCAATATCAATAACCTCTTCATAAGTATTTCTATCGGATATGCTTCCAGCCAAGGCAATAGTTAAACCTGATGGGTTTATATTTTTGAATCTTTTTGCCACGCGGTATGGGGCTTTACCGCAAGCAGTTTGTTTGTCTAAAGCGCCCTCACCTGTAAACAAAACATCGGATTTGGCAGCTTTCTTATTAAAATTACCCAAATCCATAAACAATTCAGCTCCTGGTTTTAGTATAGCACCTAGATAGGCACACGCAAAACCTCCAATGCCGCCAGCTGCACCTGCTCCTTCTAAATTGCTAATATCAATATTAAAAAATTTTTTTGTAGTTTCATTAAAATGCGCAAGGCCTGATTCTAAAAATTCAACCATTGTAGGATCAGCTCCT
Organism: Desulfurella sp.; assembly: GCF_049977265.1. GTDB lineage: Bacteria > Campylobacterota_A > Desulfurellia > Desulfurellales > Desulfurellaceae > Desulfurella. Next base: position 109,344 of record NZ_JBMFGQ010000001.1, read on the forward strand.
TTTTGCGGGCCAAATATATTTGCAGCGCCATTTGGTCCAAGCAAAGGATTGATGACATCGCTTGCAATTGTAATTTTGGGGAAAGTAAGTGCGCTTTTAACTATCGTTTTTATATTTTTTAGTGATTCACCACCCATCCATGAAGGATTGCCTTTTGCGTCAAGAAACTTAAAATCTAATGCAGCTAGCATGCCAATGCCGCCATCAACAGTAGCAGAGCCGCCAATGCCAAGGATAATCTCCTGTGCACCTTCTTGGATAGCTTTTTTTATAAGCATACCTGTGCCAAAAGAGGTTGTTTTAAGTGGGTTTCTTTCTTCCAAATTTATCAAAGCAAGACCACTTGCTTTTGCCATCTCAATTATGGCAATTTTGTCAAACCATGCAATTGGAGCTTTAATTGGCCTAAATAATGGATCATACGTTTCATAGAATTCTGTTTTTGCACCCATTGAAGTAGCAACATCTATTGTACCATCTCCCCCATCTGCTATGTAGCATTTTTCTACTTCAAAACCAAAATTTGACAATTTTTCTGCAACTATGTTTGTAGCTAATACTGTTGATATTGCACCCTTAAATGCATTTATACTAACTAAAGCTTTCATAATGCCCTTCCTTATAAATTAAAACCAACTTGTTTTATTCACTTATACTAGCAGATTATATTTGTAAAAATTAAATAAGTCAAGGTTTTATGCTAACTTTTGACAAACTTTTTAACAAGCTCAAGCGCTTCTTGCGCGTCTTTGGCAAAGAGCATACCTTTAATATTCCACGAACATTCAAGTCCAATGACAATCTTTTTTAAATTCAAAGCAGCAGAGATTTCATTTAACGTACCATAGCTTCCTTCAATAGCAATAATACAATCTGCACTTTGTACTATACAAAAATTTCTAGCGTATCCCATACCAGATGCAATAGGAATTTTTATATAGGGATTTGCGTTTTTTTTGTCTTTATCTGGTAAAATACCTACAGTTAGACCATCATGGTCAAAAGCACCTTTGCTAGAGGCTTCCATAACACCCTCTAGTCCGCCGCACACCAGTACAAAATTATTTAAAGCTATGAGTTTTCCGGCCTCATAGGCAATGGCTTTTGCTTTTTCAGTTGCTTTTTGAGAGCCTATTACGCCTATTAGATACATTTGGCTCCTCCAGTTTTTCTTTTAAATATTTACCCGTAATAGATTTTGGGTTTTTTGCAATTTCGTCAGGTGTACCTTTTGCCACTACTTGTCCACCTTTATCACCACCGCCTACACCCATATCGATTATATAATCTGCACTCTTTAAAATATCTAAATCGTGTTCAATGATGATAATGCTATGGCCGTTATCTATAAGTCTATTTATTACTTGAAGCAATTTTTTTATATCATCTGGATGCAAACCGCGTGAAGGTTCATCGAATAAATATAGCGTTTTTTTGTTTTGTGGGACAATTAATTCTTTTGCAAGTTTTATACGTTGCGCTTCTCCACCTGAAAGGGTAGTTGCGTTTTGACCTAATTTTATATATCCTAATCCAATATCTTTTAATACACCTAATTTATTTTTTATTTTTGGTACATTGATAAAAAATTCATACGCTTCGTCTACACTCATATCAAGTATATCGGCTATATTTTTGTCTTTGTAATAAACAGATAATGTTGATTCATTGTACCTTTTACCGTTGCAGGTTTCGCAAAGTACATATACGTCGGGTAAAAATTGCATTTCTACTTTTATGTAACCTTCACCTTTACATTTTTCACATCTACCACCTACCACATTAAAACTGAAGCGAGAAGCGTTAAAACCCAATACTTTTGCCTGGGTAACGCTTGCAAATAGCTCTCTAATATCAGTAAAAACAGATGTGTACGTTGCTGGGTTTGATCTTGGTGTTCTGCCGATAGGTGATTGGTTGATTGCACTTACGCGTTCAAGCAATTTATAGTTTTCTATATCACCAAAAAAACTATCTTGAGGTATTGTATCTTCGATTAACTTTTCTTCTTCGTTTGATATGATTTTTTTATTTTCTAAAAATTGAAGTTTTTCTTTTAATTTATTGTACAGAAAATCAAACACTAAGCTTGACTTGCCACTACCTGAAACTCCACTTACGCCAACCAAACATCCAAGTGGTATATCAACGTTTAAATTTTTTATATTATGTACATTGACATTTTTTAGCTGAATAAAATTTTTAATTTTTCTTGTTTTTCTTATTTCTATAGCAAGTTTGCCAGAAATATATTTTCCTGTTAGAGAGTTTTCGTTTTCTAATATTTCTTTTATTGTTCCTTGTGCACATACCTTGCCACCCAAAAGGCCACTCTTGGGGCCAATGTCTAAAATGTAGTCGCTGTTTTTTATGAGAAACTCGTTGTGTTCAACCATTAGAATCGTATTACCAAGATCGCGCAAATCTTTTAAGATTTTTATAAGTTTTTCTGTTTCCGATGGATGCAAACCAATAGAAGGTTCATCAAGACAGTATGTAACGCCACTTAAAGATGTACCAATTTGTGTTGCTAGTTTTACTCTTTGGGCTTCGCCACCAGAGAGTGTTGCGGTACTTCTTGAAAGCGAAAGATAATCTAAATTTAAATCAACAAGAAACTGCAATCTTTTTATTATTTCAGTTAGCGGATTTTTTGCAATTTGTTTTTGGTTAGGTGTTAGATTTTTTTCTAAACTTTTAAAAAAATCAAGTGCTTTATCTATTCTTAAATTTGTCACCTCAATGATATTTAGATTATTTATTTTAGCCGACAGGCTCTCTTTGTTTAATCTAAATCCTTTGCAGTCTGGACATACAACAGTCTCATTAAGGTAAGCATTTTGACTTGCAAAAAAAATATCAGATTCAAAAAAACGATGCACCATGGCAATAATTCCGTCAAAGTCTCCACTTCCAAAAAAAATGTAATCTTTTTGATTACTGGATAAATCTTTAAATGGCACATATGCATCTATGCCAAATGATTTGCATTTTTGAATAATATATTCTTTTGCTTGAGCATATCGTGGTCTTGAAAATGGTTTTATTGCGCCTTCTTTTATAGACAAAGCTTCATTCACCAAAGCTTCAACTTTTAGTTTGTTTACAAAACCAAGTCCATGGCATGTGGGGCATGCGCCAAGCGGAGAATTAAAAGAAAAACTCTGAGCATTTTTTGCGGAGTAGTTTATATTGCATACAGGGCAGCTAAATTCAGTAGAGTATACGTCAATTGAATTTGTCTGTATATCTTTTGTATAAATTGTTTTTGAATTTTTTAATGCCAATTCCACAGATTGTTGAATGCGTTCTTTTGAGTTTTCGTCCACAATAATTCTATCTACAACTAAAAAAATTGTATGTTTTTTGTTTTTATCCAATTTTAGTGGCTCATCAAGCGTGTATTCGATGTCATCTGCAATAATTCTTAAAAAGCCTTGCTTTGAAAGAAGGCTAAACTCTTGACTAAACTCGCCTTTTTTATTTATTGCTATTGGTCGCATTATAAGTATTTTTTTACCCTGGAGACCGTAAATTTTATCGACAATTGCCTGCGGTGTTTGTTGTTCTATTTTGCGACCGCAGTTATAACAGTAATACTCTGCAAAATTTGCCCAGATAAGCCTGATATAATCGTAAATTTCTGTAGTTGTGCCAACAGTAGAGCGGCTATTGGATGAAAGTTTTTGATCAATACTTATAGAAGGTGATAATCCAGTTATAGAATCGACATTGCTTTTTTCTAGTTTTTCTAAAAATTGGCGCGTATAGGCCGATAGTGACTCTATGTATCTACGCTGACCTTCTGCATAGACTATATCAAAAACAATTGTTGATTTTCCAGAACCAGATGGACCCACAAAACTTACAATTTTGAATTTGGGAATTTCGATATCAATATTTTTTAGATTGTGTTGTTTTGCGCCTTTGATAAATATATAATCTAACATATGATTTAGTATTCTTCATACTCGCTTACGTTTTTGTAAAATTTTTCTACATTTTCTTGGTCAGTCAGGTTTTTAAAGGTTGTGGTGTCTTTATGGAATAGCAATTCAATGGTGCCAGTAGGGCCGTTTCTGTGTTTTGCAACGTTAATTTCTGCTATAGTTTGCGGGGGCTTATCTTGAACTTTTTTGTATGCGTCTTCCCTGTATATAAACACAACAACATCTGCATCTTGTTCAATGGATCCAGACTCTCGCAAATCAGACATCATTGGACGTTTATTGTCTCTTTGCTCAACGCTTCTATTTAATTGAGATAGTGCCAATATAGGAATATCCAACTCTTTTGCTAAAATTTTGAGTGAACGAGATATCTCTGACACTTCCTGCACGCGATTTTCTCTTTTTAAACCCTCAATAAGTTGCAAGTAGTCTATAATTAAAAAATCTATATTACGCTCTATTTTTAACTTTCTCGCTTTTGTTCGTATATCAAGGCTTGTAATTAATGAAGAATCATCAATATATATGTGTAAATCTCTGGTTTTATCAATAGTTTTTACGATTAAATTCCATTCACTTGTACTTAGCTTTCCAGATTTTACTTTTTGAAAAGGAAGATCGCTCAAAGAAGAAAGAATTCTCATTGCAATTTGCCTGTAAGTCATTTCTAAGCTAAATATGCCTACAGATAAGTTTCGTCGAATGGCCATATTTGTAGCTATATTGACAGCGAAAGCAGTTTTTCCCATGCTCGGTCTTGCTGCAAGTATAATTAGATCTCCCCTTTGAAAGCCATTTAGGATTCTGTCTATTTCGATAAAGCCCGAAGGTAGCCCGGTTACATCAGAGTTTCTTTGTCTTAGATTTTGTATTAAATCTCTAATTTCATCTCCGACGTCATTTAGAGATTTATAGCTTTCTGTTTTTTTGGTTGATATATTGAATATTTTTTTTTCCGCAAGGTTTAGAATTTCTTCCGTTTCAAGCGTATCAGCGTAGCAGGCGTCGGCTATTTCTTGTGAAGCAAAAATTAACTCTCTTAAAACGCTTTTTTGGTAAATAATTTTTGCATAATACGAAACATTGGAAGCGTTTGGAAGGTATTCTGTAATTTCAATTAAATAATCCATACCCCCAATAGTATCTAGTTGAGCGCCTAGGTGATTTGCTATGATTATATGGTCAAATCCTATGCCTTTTGCGTAAAGCGAAAGCATCGCTTGAAAAATTAACGCGTTTCTTTTGTCGTAAAAATGCTCATAAGTAGCATATTCTAAGGCCACGCCAATTTTTGAGTTATCTAAAAACAAGGCAGAAAGCAAAGCTTTTTCTGCCTCATATGCATTTGGTAATTCTATAGAAGAAAGTTTAGAAATTTGCTTAAAAGACGAATCAATTTTCATCTAAGCTTTGTACAACCACCTTTATTGTGGCTTTTATATCTCTAAACAACGCTATAGTGACTTCGTATTCTCCTATTTGTTTGATTGGTTCTAGAATCCTTATACTTTTCTTATCAACCTCTATTTGTTTTTCTTTTAAAGCCATATATATATCGTTTGCGCCAATTGAACCAAATAATTTACCAGCTTCTCCAGCTTTTGCTTTTATATTCACGACTATGCCATCAAGCTGTTCTTTTTTTACTTGCTCAATTTGCACCCTTTTTTGTGTTCTTTTTATTATACTGCTTCTTTTTTCTTCTATGATCTTAAGATTTTCTTTTGTAGCTGTTAAAGCAAGTTTTTTAGGTAATAAAAAGTTACGTGCATAACCTTCTTTCACTTCTTTTATATCACCAGCTAAACCTAAACTTTCTATATCTTCAAGCAAAACAACTTTCATAATATTTCCCCTTTTCGTTTAAATCTATCAAAAATAACTTTCAAATTTTTAACTTAGTATTGATGGTAAACGGTAAGAGCGCCATTATTCTGGCACGTTTTATACTTGTACTAAGCTTTCTTTGATGTTTAGCGCACACACCACTGGCTTTTCTTGAAACGATCTTGTATCTTTCTGTGATAAATCGTGACAAAATTTCAGTATTTTTATAATCAATTTCGTCCATATTATTTATGCAAAAGTAGCAAACCTTTTTCTTAGAAAATTTAAATGATTTTTTTCTTTTATTTTTGTCGTTGTTTTCCATTTTTTCTTTTTCTCCTTTTTTAATTAAAACGGTACATCTTCATCATCTTCTGACAATTTAATATCATCTTTTTGATTATTGGTGCCGCCAATAAACTGAAAAGCGCTTAATATAATCTCATGCTTGGAATGTTTGTTTCCATCTTTATCTTCCCAGGTGCGCAATCTTAAGCGTCCTTCGACGAACAGTGGTGTGCCTTTTTTGCAGTACTGTGCTATTGCTTCAGCTTGTTTGCCAAAAGCTGTAATATCAACAAATAATACTTCGGTTTTTCTGTTACCGTCAGAATCTCTGCCAACGATAGAATTAACCGCTAACCCAAATGTCACAACACCAATATTTGACGGTGTATAGCGCAATTCCGGATCTCTTGTAAGGTTACCCATAAGAAAGACTCTATTCAAGCTTGACACTTTGACTCCTAATTTGCCTCACTATTTTGTGGTTGTGTGTTTTCTGTTTTTTGAACAACTTGCGTGAAGCGAATAATATCTTTTTTTAGCATTTTTACAGTCATCTGTCTTAAAATATCATCTTTTAGTGCAAGAAAGCTTTCAATTTGCTTTGGAACAGTTGCATTTGCTTCATAAAAAAGATTTACATAAATACCTTGCCTATATTTTTTTATCGGGTAGGCAAGTTGTTTTTTGCCCCAGATGGCGCTTTTTAAAAGCTTACCACCGCTACCTTCAATTCTTGATACTATGTCTGAAAGTATAGTATCAAACCCTTCGTCTGTAACATTTGGCTGAACAATGTAGAGAAAATCGTAGTACATCAAACCTCCTTTTGGACTTTTGGCTATCTTGTCTATTTACAAGATAGCAAGGATATAAACATTAATTATTGTATCAAATTCTTAAAAAAAATCAAAATATTATATATTTTATTGATTTTTGATTGATTGTATATTGTCTTCAACCCAATTTAAAAACTCATCTAAGCCATCATTTTTTAATGCGCTTATTTTAAATATCATTGCATTTGGGTTTAATTCTTTTATCTCTTGTTCTACTTTTTCTACGTCAAAATTTACAAATTGGGCTATATCCATTTTGTTTATCAAAACAACATCTGCTACATTAAACATTGTGGGATATTTTTTTACCTTGTCATCTCCTTCGGGTGTACTTATTAAGACAGCATTTTTGTGTGTACCTAAGTAGAAACTTGCAGGACAGACCAGGTTTCCTACATTTTCAATTATTAACAGATCTAGGTCAAGTGAGATATCATTAAGTGCTTTTTGAACCATTGAAGAATCTAAGTGGCATGTGCCAGAGGTATTTATTTGAACTGCTTCTATGCCAAGAGCTGCGATACGCTGTGCATCCCTTTGTGTATCTAAATCGCCATCAATTGCTGCAATTTTATATTTAGGCTTTAGTGCTTCCACCATGCGTTCAATGAGTGTTGTTTTTCCAGCGCCCGGTGAGCTCATAACATTTAAACCAAAAACGCGATTTTTGTTAAGCAAGCTCCTGATACTATTTGCAATATCATCATTTTTTTCAAGTATCTTTTTTTCAACAACGATCCTTTTCACTACTGTCCCTCCACATCTACAATTTCTAATTCTTTGCCATTTATTATTGTAAGTGGCATCTGGCAATCTGGACAAAACATAACCAGATTGTCTGTATCATCAAATTCATAAATTTTGCCACAAATATTACACCTTGCTTTTACGTTTACATAGATTATATTAAGTTTTGTGTTTTTGATAAATTCTTCTTCTTTTTGTATTGCTTCAAATGCAAAAAGAAGGGCGTCGATAGCAACGCCCGAGACTGCACCAATTTTTAGGGTAGCGGAAGTTATGCTCAATAGCCCATTTTGGGTTTTTATGTCGCGTAAAACTTCCATGACAGATTGGGCTATTGCCCCCTCATGCATAACTTCCACCAAATTCTTTTATTTGTTCTAATACTAACTTTTCAACGGAAGGCATTTTTTCTTCCATTAAAGGTGTTAGTGTAATAGTTAAGTCATTTGGGCATACTGAGAGTGGTTCAATTCCAATTACTACTGTTTCTTTTTCCAAGCCCATTAATCTTACATGCCCTAAAATATCACCCAGGCCAATTTCATGGATAGATGATACAAATGTAATATTTGGAGGAAGCTCTTTTACATTGAATTTATAGATACTGCCTGGTGTATCATTTGCTCTTATTGCATCTACAAATATAAGTTTATCATTTTCTAAAAAATGCTCGATTAAGAGGAACCCTACGGTTCCTCCATCCAAAATTTTAACATTTTCACTGAATGTATATTTTGATTGCAATTTATTAACTAAATGAACGCCAAAGCCTTCATCGCCAAGCAATGTGTTGCCCAAGCCTATAACTGCAATAGTGTTCATTCTTTTTCTGCCTCGTATCCAGAAATCATAGATGATACTGTACCTTTTTTATCACCTACATCATGAGCTAATATCATATACACATGACCTATAAAAAATACTATAAAAAACCATGTAAGCAATCTATGCAAATCGTATACATGGGCATAGCCGCCCATCAGGCTTACAAACCAGTATAGTGCTTTTTGCATAAAAGACATACCGAGAATGGAGTTTTGACCCATTGTAAACATTACAAGGCCAGATATGATCTGAAAGAAGCAAGCTACAATAAATAAAAAGTAAAATAGCGATTGAAGTGGATTGTACTTACTTTTAATTGGCACACCATATGGTTTGAATGTAATATAATACGAAAGCACAGTTTTCCATTCTTTAATATTAAACCACTCAAATAATAAACTTTTCCAATCTGCATCGTATCTTGAAAAGAAAGCATAATACAGTCTCATAATAATAGCAAATATAAAGATAAAGCCAAAAGTAAAATGTATAAATCTTACATCTGCCATAGCAAATGTGTTGTATGCTTCTCTTGTGCCTGGCGAGTAGATAAACCAGAAAGGATCAGCTATATAAAAACCAGTGAAAGTTAGCACTGCTATGCATATAAATGTTGTCCAGTGTATTAGTCTTCGTGCGACCGTCCATCTGTAGTGCATCTTGACTTGACTATCCATATTACACCTCGACTTTAAATTTGCGCAATTTACCACTATCTGTATCAATTAAATGTACAGCGCATGCAAGACATGGATCAAATGAGTGAATGGTACGTAAAATTTCTAATGGCTCATCTGGATTTGGTACGGGTAAATCTGTTAATGAAGCTTCATAGGCTCCTTTTTGACCGATTTCGTCTCTTGGAGAAGCATTCCATGTAGATGGTACAACTACCTGGTAGTGCTTAATTGTTTTGCCTTTTATTGTAACAAAATGACCTAAAGAGCCCCTTGGCGCCTCAACAAGCGCCACGCATGCGTTTGTTTCTTCTTTTGGAAATTCAAAGTTTGTCCATGTACTTTCATCACCCTGTTTTAAGTTTGCAACTAAATCTTTTATAAATATATAAGCGCCATCGCAAATATAGTCTGTATCCATTGCTCTTGCTACGGTTCTGCCTACTGTTGAATACATTTGTTCAAATTTTGCATTGTGCTTTTTTAAAAATTCATCAACGCGTTTTCTCATATCTTTGTGGTTAGTTGCATACCCTACTACCCAACGCGCCAGAGGACCTACTTCCATGACCTTTCTTTTGTAGCGCGGTGCTTTTACCCATGAATATTTGCCATCTTCTTTAACTGTATTATCTGGGTTTAAACCTGTATATTGAGGTATTGTTTCTTCAATTCCAGGGTATAGTCCAACCCTGGGTCCTTCATACCATGAGTGGGCAACAGTTTCTGTGATTGACTTTTCATCTACTGTAGGTTCGAAAATATTTAGGTTGCCTTCATACACAACACCTTGAGGTAGATATCTGTATTTTGCTTCCCAATCGTTTGTTTCTGGAAAACCGCCATAACTTAAGAAATTATAGTTTCCAATTCCCCACCCTTTTACAAACTCATCTTTATAAAAATGCGTAAGCATATCAATATCAGGAAGGTAAGCATTTTTGATAAAATTGTGAACATTATCTAATTTGTATTTGTACTCTGCAAGTCTATTTGGGTCAAGTAAATCCATAACACTTGAGATTCCGCCAATTACAAGTGTTTGTGGATGAGGATCTTTTGCTCCATAAATGGCTTTCATTTGTCCTAGAATTACTTGAATTGGTAATGCATCCAAATAATGGCTTATTGTTATTAAATCAGCTTCAGGAGTCATCTTGTAAAGCGGATTGCCAATATATGCGTTTGCAAATGGACCCAATTGCCCGCTTGCTACAAATTTTGCAAGTTTATCCTTTATCTCTCTATAGTGAGCAACAGAAGCATTATATGGTGTTTTTGAAAATTCATAAGCTAAATCAGCCGCCTTTTGAGGGTCGGCTTTTAATGCTCCACCTATATCAGCCCAATCAAGACTATGCAGCGCGTAAAAATGGACTATATGATCCTGCATAAATTGCGCTGCGTTAATTAAATTTCTAATTAACCTTGCATTTGTTGGCGGTCTTATGCCAAGAGCAACTTCTGTAGCCATAGTGTTGCCTTCATAGTGAGAGTATGTGCAAACACCACATATACGCTGGGCAAGCAAGCCGCCATCCCTTATGTCTCTGCCTTGCAGGATAGGTTCTATACCTCTCCATAGTGTCCCGGAGCTCCAAGCATCAGATACTTTCCCATTTTTTATATTAACTTCAATGCGCAAATGCCCTTCAATACGCGTAATAGGATCAACTACTAAGTGTTGATTAACTTCTTTTTGTGCCTTTGCCATATTACTCCCCCTCTTTGTTATTTATTTTCGCCTGTATTATTTTGGTCGTTTTTATTCTTTTCTTCTTCTTTTTCTTCTTCTTTCTTTTTCTTTTCAGCTTTTGCCCTGATTATTGAGCCAGCAGCATGCACACCTACTGCACCAATCGTAATACCTGTTACAAGTTCGCCAATAGCATCGCTTGTAGCTTCTACGCCACCAAATGCAGGAATTCTTATGCCTGCTTTATCATTTGGCTCTTCAAATGGTGCCATAGTGTCCCAAAAGTCAGGTTCTGAGCATCCTATACAGCCATGACCTCCTCCCACTGGCCAGTTTGTGCTTTGATTAAACCTGTATCTTGGGCAGTTATTGTATGTAAGAGGCCCCTTGCAACCCATTTTATACAAACACCAGCCTTTTTTTGCGCCTTCATCGCCCCATTCTTCAACAAACTCACCAGCATCAAAGTGTGCCCTGCGCTCACAGTTATCGTGAATTCTGCCGCCGTAAGCCCAGATTGGTCTATAGCTTAAATCAAGCGGTGGAACCCTGTCAAACAATAAAATATGTACAAGTGTTCCTATCATGTTTACTGAATTTGGTGGACAACCAGATACATTAACCACCTCACAACCCAAAATATCATGAACGCCTTTTGCACCCGTTGGGTTTGGATATGCTGCCTGTACGCCTCCAAAAGACGAGCACGTACCAAAATTTACTATGTATTTAGCGTCTTTTGATATTCTTTTTAATCTATGAAGGCCAGTTTCTGCGTTTGTACCAATGCGCAAAAATATGCCGTTATCCTTTGTTGGTATACCACCTTCCACTACCAATATATAGCTACCTTTATACTTTGCTATTGCAGATTCTAAAGCTTCTTCAGCTCTTTTGCCCGACGCCATCATTAATGTGTCGTGGAATGCAAGGTTAATTGTGTCAAATATGACTCTTTCAAGAGAAGGATTAATATTTCTAATAAAAGATTCTGTACAGCCGGTGCATTCTGCAAAGTGCAGCCAGATTACTGTAGGTCTTGGAGCAATAGCTGCAACTGCTTTTGCAACGCGTGGTTCAAATATAGGTGGCAAGGTCAATGCAGCTGTAATCATTGATGTCCATTTCAAAAAATCCCTTCTTGTAAAACCTGCTTCTTTGAGATTTTTGTAGAACAATTGTTCTTGTTCTTTAGAACAACTTTTTTTTAGCCGCTCATCTACTTCTGGCAATAGAGCTTGATAGTCAAGAGTGTCTTTTTTCATAGTCCCCCTCCTTTGTATATTTTGAATGCAATTTTAAGAATTAAAATTAGCTTTGTCAATAAAAAAACTAATTATTTTTAATTAAACCTTCTAATAATTGCAATTAAAAGAACCATACATTACATACTAAATTAAATAACATTATGATAATATCATGTTGACATTCGTATTTAATATTATTAATATAACATCGTTTAAAAAGAGGGGGATATGCATCGTTTTTTAAATACAATGTACAAATATTTAATTTATTTAGCAAATGTTTGCAATCAAAGCTAAAGTATATGGTATTGTTCAGGGTGTAGGTTTTAGACCAGCACTTTACAATGCCTTAAAAAAATATACGGGGTGGGTACGAAATAGCTCTTGTTGTGTTGAAATTTATATTGAATCAAATAGAATACTTAATATAGAAAAAATTATCATTAAAAATAAACCGCAAAATGCATTTATAAAATCTATAGATAGCGTTATTTTTAAAATAAAAAAACATGCCTACAATAGTTTTATTATTAAATACAGCAAAGGTGATGCTCAAAAAAATATAAACATAACGCCAGATTGGGGTATTTGCAAAAAATGCGAGCAAGAATTATTTGATAGCTCAAACAGGCGTTTTTTGCATCCTTTGATTACATGCACAGATTGTGGGCCCAGATTTAGTATTGCAAAAGATGGTTTGTTTGATAGAAACAACACCACAATGAACGCATTTAAAATGTGTAAAATGTGCGCAACAGAATATTCTGATAGCTCAAATAGGCGTTTTCATGCTCAAACCATTTCTTGTAAAGAATGTGGCCCAAAATATTTTTATGTAAAAAACAAACAGGTTGAGTTAAAAGATATCAAGGCCGTTAAAAAGGCAGCTTTTGATTTGGAAAACTCTAAAGTTGGTTTATTAAAAGGCATAGGTGGTTATCATTTAATTTGCAATGCATTTGATGAATATGCTGTTGAAAAAATAAAACACATAAAAAAAAGGGAAGAAAAACCGTTTGCTGTAATTGCAAAAAACATTGAAACTGCCAAAAAACTTGCTTATCTATCAAAAAAGGAAATTGAAATACTAAACTCGCACATAAAACCAATTGTGCTTGCAAAATATAAAGATGAACGCTTAAAGTTTGTAAATCTCAAAAGTCCGTTTGTAGGTATGATGCTTGCTTATGCTCCAATACACTTGCTTTTGTTTTACTTTTCAAACCTTGAGTGCATTGTTGCAACAAGTGCAAACTTAAGTGAATTTTCGCTTATTTACAAAGATAGGGATGCTGTAAATTTTGATGGTGTAGATTTTGTACTGCTTCACAATAGGAAAATTATAAGACCAATTGAAGATTCTATTGTACATTTCAGTTTAAATAAGCAAATAATTTTTAGGTATGCAAGGGGTTATGCACCTTCGCCATTTTATTTAAAAGGCGTAAAGCCCAACATTTTAGCGTTGGGTGCCGATATGAAAAACAATATAGCAATAAGCCTTAAAGATACAGTAATTTTATCTCAATACACGCCAGATTTATCAAATTATGAAAACTATGAGCAATTTAATAAAAAAGTTAATGATTTTTTGTCATTTTTTGATATAAACAAAGTTGATATGGCTATTTGTGATAGGCATCCAAATTATTTATCAAGCAATTATGCAAGGCAAACATTTGCAAATGTGTTTGAAGTACAGCACCACAAAGCGCATTTTGCAAGCGTTTTAATGGAACACAACCACTGTGGTGATTGTATTGGGATAGTGCTTGATGGTACAGGTTTTGGTGATGATGGCAATATTTGGGGTGGTGAATTTTTTGTAAAAATGGATAAAACCATAAAACGTATTGGACATATTAAAAATATGAAACTTTACTTTGGAGAAAAAGCTATAAAAGAACCATACAGAATAGCAGCTTCGTATATTTATGATATAACTGGCGATATTGAATATGTTAAATATTTGTTTTCTGATTATAGCAATGTAATTGAGCTTATGCCGAAAATGCCTTATTCGATCACAAGCTCAGCAGGCAGGTTATTTGACGCAGTAAGCGCCCTTTTAAACATAAAACACAAAAACACTTTTGAAGCCCAATCTGCAATGCTTTTAGAGTATGAAGCAAGAAAACACAAGGCTTCTAAGATACTTGATTATAAGATTGATAATTTTATTATTGATTTTTCAATGACGCTAAAAACAATTGCACAAAGACGCGATTTAATAAGCGCAAAACTTTTTCATAATACTTTTGTTGATGCAATATATCAAAATACAATGTCTATATCAAAGCAAACTGGCATAAAAACGGTTGCACTGTCAGGTGGCGTATTTCAAAACGATATAGTTTTTAGCTTACTATATAAAAAATTAGCCAAAGCTGGTTTAAATGTACTTTTTAACTCAAGATTTCCGATAAACGATAGCGGTGTAGCCATAGGTCAAATTTACATTGCAAAGGAGGGATTATGTGTATAGGTATACCGATGCAAATTGTTGAAGTTTATGAAGATGGAATAAGTGGTGTTGTTGAAGCAGGTGGTACAAAGAAACACTGTTTTTTTATGCTAATAGACAACCCAAAAGTGGGGGACTATGTGCTTGTGCATGCAGGAAACGCTATTGCAAAACTAGACGAACAGGAAGCAAAAGAAAACTTAGAGCTAATAGAACAATGCTTGTTGGGAGCAAAAGGTGCAACTGAGTAAGTTTAAAGACAAAGATTTAGTATTGGCGCTTGCTCAAAGTATAAAAGCCAAATCAAAAAATTTCGAGAATTTGCGCATTATGCATGTGTGTGGCACACACGAAAATTCTATAGTAAGATACGCACTAAGGGATTTATTGCCAGAAAATATAAAGCTTCTTGCTGGACCTGGATGTCCTGTATGTGTTACAAGCTCAAAAGATATAGATGCTATAATAAACTATGGTATAAAAAATAATTGCACAATTGCTACATTTGGCGATATGTTGAGGGTAAAAGGAAGCAACTATTCACTTTTTAGTGCAAGCAAGATGGGTCTTAGCGTTAAGATGGTTTATGGTTTAGATGAAGCGATAGATTTTGCAAAAAAAAGCAGACAAGATATGATATTTTTTTCTGTGGGGTTTGAAACTACAGCAGCTCCCATTGCAAGTATAATAAAAAGTATAAGCTTGCCAGAAAATTTAAGCTTTTTCAGTGTCCACAAATACACGCCAAATGGTGTTTTAGAATTGTTGAAAGCAGGCAAGCTAAATATTGATGCATTAATCTTGCCCGGACACGCAAGCATAGTTTCAGGGTTGGTGCCTTATGAAAAGGTCTCAAGCGATTTTAAATTGCCTTGTGTTGCAGCGGGTTTTGAACCAGCTGATATTTTAAGTACCATACTTATGATAATAAACCAGATTGAAAATAATACCTGCAAGGTAGAAAACGAGTACGAAAGGCTTTTGAGCTATGAAGGCAACAAACTTGCCCAAAAAGCTCTAAACGATGTTTTTGATATTGTGCCTAGCATATGGAGAGGGCTTGGCACAATAGAAAATAGCGGTTTTGAGTTTAAAAAAACATATAACTTTTTAAATGCAAAGGTAAAATTCAATATTCCATTTAGCGAAGATTATATAGAAGAACAAAAAGGCTGCAGATGCGCAGAAGTTATTTTAGGTTTGATTGAGCCAACACAATGCCCAATGTTTTCCAAAGTATGCAATCCTCACAATCCTGTAGGACCGTGTATGGTATCAGATGAAGGTACATGCAGAAACTGGTGGGAGGTTAAAGGTGAAATTTGACAAAATTACAATGGATCACGGATCTGGTGGTAAATTGACTCTTGAATTAATAGAAAATGTATTTAGAGCAACTCCGGGTCTTGATAGTGCAATTTTGGGCGATATAGCCTTTACGACGGATTCTCATTCAATAAAGCCCCTATTTTTTAAAGGCGGTGATATTGGCAAACTATCCGTTTGCGGAACTGTCAATGATTTATTGTGTGTTGGAGCAAAGCCCATGTATCTATCAAGCGCATTCATAATGGAAGAAGGTTTTGATCTTGATGATTTAGAAAAAATTGCACAATCAATGCGCGATGAAGCAAAAAATGCTAATGTTAAAATTGTATGTGGTGATACAAAGGTTGTTGAAGCTGGTAAAGGCTTTTATATAAATACATCAGGCATAGGAAAAATCATAAGGCCAATAGATGGCTCAAACATATGTGAAAATGATCAGATAATTGTAACAGGCAATATTGGAGAACACGGCTTTTCGATTTTAAACGAGCGCGAAAACCTAAATCTTGCATCAAATTTGCAATCTGATTGCGCCCAGCTTACAAGTCTAATTTTGCCAATAATTGAATCTAATTTAGATGTTCACTGGATGAGGGATCCCACACGTGGCGGTCTTGCCATGTGTTTAAACGAATTATGTTACAAAAGAGATTTTGGCGTTGAGATATTTGAAGAACTTGTCCCCATTTCTGAAGAAGTGTCCTCGATTTCTGAGATGCTTGGCATTGAACCTTACTATAGCGCAAATGAAGGTAAGATGGTAATAGTTGCAAACCCGGTTGATGCCCCAAAAATTTTAGATATTTTACACAGCAATCCACTTGGTAAAAATGCAAATATAATTGGAAATATTACAAAAGATCACCCGCAAAAGGTATTGCTTAATTTAAATTATGGCACAAAAAGATTGCTTTCTATGCCACTTGTAGAAAAAATGCCAAGGATTTGTTAAAAAATACTTGACTTTTTGTTTTTTTATGTTAGAATATAAATAATTTGGTGTGGACTATATGCGCATCAATAGTAAATTTTTTTTGGAGTGTGTTTTGTGAATACAAACAAGTTGTATGTCGGTAATTTAAATTACCGAACGACGGAAGAGAAGCTTAAAGAAGTTTTCTCAGGTTATGGTAATGTAGTATCGGTTAAAGTTATTGAAGGTAAAGGATTCGCTTTTGTTGAAATGGAATCAAACGATGATGCTTTAAAAGCCAAAGAAGCTTTAGACAACACAGATCTAGATGGTAGAAACATCAGGGTAGATGAAGCAAAACCAAGGGAGTCAAATCCAAGACAAAGGTCAAACTACTCTAACTCAAGAAACAGATTTTAATCCACTTTTAAAAGCAGGGTTTTTTAAGCCCTGCTTATATATTTCTTAACAAATTTTGTTTAAAAATATATATTATTTATTGCCATTAGTTTTTTTTGTTATTGTTTAAGTGTACCTTTGTATCTTAAAAATTTTATTTATATGCCCTCCAATTCTTAAAAGGTTTATATAAAAAATTGAAAAAATATAAATAAGGGTTATAATTAATTAATAAGTAAATAC
>NZ_JBMFGQ010000002.1:0-93674 GCF_049977265.1 Desulfurella sp.
TATGAGTGTTATTTATAAAATTCTTAAAGACTCTGTGAATATATAAAAAACCATACTTTTGTAAAATTTGACAAAGTTTTGATAGTTTAGTATTTTCTAATCTATGGACAAAGATGAGTTGTTCATGAAAAAAGCTATAGAGCTTGCAAAAAAAGGCTTACATAAAACTTGCCCAAATCCTGCTGTTGGCGCTGTTATCGTAAAAGATGGTAAGATAATTGGAAAAGGTTATCACAAAAAAGCTGGGACTGATCATGCAGAAGTGGTTGCCATAAAAAGCGTAAAAGATAAAACCATGCTTGATGGTGCTACGATGTATGTTACGCTTGAGCCTTGCAATCATTATGGCAAAACACCTCCTTGTTCAATTGCTATATTAAATTCTAACATAAAGCGTGTTGTTATTGGCATGTTAGATGTAAATAAAACTGCAAGTGGTGGTGCTGAATTTTTAAAATCTCATGGAATAGAGGTTGTAAGCGGCATACTTGAAAAAGAATGTCGTGATTTAAATAAAATATTTATTACAAACATTACAAAACAAAGACCTTTTTATGCAATGAAAGCAGCAATGCTCTTAAATGGTTGTATTTCTATAAAAGGCGGAGTATCAAAATACATTACTTCCAAAAAATCACTTGAGTACGTGCATAAGTTAAGAAGCACTTATAATGGCGTTTTAGTAGGTATAAACACAGTTTTAATGGATGATCCGCTTTTAAACTGCAGGTTAAAGCGCTGCGGGCAACCAAAACGCATTGTGCTTGATGCCTTTTTAAAAATACCGCTTTCTGCAAGAATATTTGGTTTTGAGCCTCAAAATATATATATAGCAACATCTGTTTCAAGTGATTCAAATAAAAAATCCATACTAAAATCTATGGGTGTAAATATTTTGGAGTGCGCTTCAACGTCTGATGGTATAGATTTGATTGATTTATCAAAAAAATTACTTGAAAAAGATATTTGCAGTGTTTTGGTTGAAGGTGGGTCTCGCATTCATGGATCATTTTTGAATGCAAATCTATATGATAAAGTACACTTATTTTATGCGCCAAAAATTACTGGTTCATATGGTGCTTTTAATGTAATTGGCTCTCAAGCAGCATCAGATTTTTCTGAAGTAAAAAATTTGAAAAGCTACAATTGCAAAAAAATTGGCGATGATATAATTATTGAAGGCTATTTTTAATGTTTACAGGCATTGTAGAAGAAGTTGGTAAAGTAAAATCAATAAGAGAAAAAAGCGGTGGTTTAAGCCTATTCATAGAAGCGACACATGTTTTGGATGATTTAAAAATGGGTGATTCTATTGCTGTAAACGGAGCCTGTCTGACATGTACAAAACTTGAACATAAAGGTTTTTGGGCTGATGTATCAAAAGAAACATTGGATAAAACAAACTTAAAATATGCAAGTGTTGGTGAGTATTTAAATCTGGAGAGGGCTTTAAAGCTTTCAGATAGGCTATCTGGTCACATTGTGCTTGGGCATGTGGATTGTACGGCAAATCTATTATCAATAAAAAACACAGGAGAATTTTACATTTTAAGAGTTCAATTGCCAAAAGATATAAATAACTATGTAATTTTAAAAGGCTCTGTATGTGTTGATGGCATGAGTCTTACCGTTTCTAATTTAACAGAAAATTATTTTGAGGTGGCAGTGATTCCGCATACATTTGAGAATACAACATTGAAATTTAGAAAACCAGCATATAAATTAAACATTGAGGCTGATTATTTTGGAAAATTTATAGAAAAGTATCTTAAGAATTTAAAAGAGGTGAAATGATTATGGAAACAAAAACTGATGTTTTTGATACAACGCTTAAATCTATCAAATACGAAGATAATAAAAATCTTCCTGCAAGCTTAAAAAGTGCATTTTGTACCACACAGGAAGCAATAGAAGAAATAAAATCAGGCAGGATGATAATCCTTGTGGACGACGAAGACAGAGAAAATGAAGGTGATTTGGTCATAGCTGCCCAATTTGCTACGCCTGAAGCTATAAATTTTATGGCAAAATATGCGCGTGGTCTTATTTGTTTTCCTGCCGAAAAACAAATTTTGGATAGATTGGGTCTGGACTTGATGGTAGAAAGCGAAGATCCATTCAGGACAGCTTTTACTGTTTCAATTGATGCAAAACATGGTACCACTACAGGTATTTCTGCAGCGGATAGATCGCTTACAATACAAACAGCAATAAAACCAGATGCAAAACCAGAAGATTTTGTTAAGCCCGGTCATGTATTTCCGCTTATTGCAAAAAAGGGCGGTGTATTGGTGAGGGCAGGCCACACAGAAGGTAGCGTGGATTTAGCCAAAATGGCAGGTCTGATCCCGGCTGCTGTGATTTGTGAGATTATGAATGAAGATGGCACTATGGCACGTACTGAGCAGTTAATTGAGTTTGCAAAACAGCATAATATTAAAATTGCTACAATTGCAGACATTATCGAATATAGGATGCGCACAGAAAAACTCATAAAAAGGCAGGCAAGTGCACATCTGCCTACAAAATATGGAGATTTTGAAATTATTGTTTATACTAATTCTATAGATAATTATGAGCATGTGGCTCTCGTAAAAGGTCACATAAGTCCCGATGAACCTGTGCTTGTTAGGGTTCATTCTTCATGCTTAACTGGCGATATTTTGGGATCTTTAAGATGTGATTGCGGTGACCAATTGCATACTGCTATGAAAATGGTAGAAAAAGCAGGTAAAGGCGTAGTGCTATACATGCAGCAAGAAGGCAGAGGTATAGGTTTATCAAACAAAATTAAAGCCTATAAGCTTCAAGATGAAGGATACGATACAGTTGAAGCAAATGAAAAGTTAGGTTTTAAAGCGGACTTGAGAAACTATGGCATAGGCGCGCAAATGCTTGTAGATTTAGGTGTTAGAAAAATGAGGCTTATGACTAATAACCCTAAAAAAATAGTCGCACTAAAAGGTTATGGTTTAGAGGTTATAGAGCGCGTGCCTATAGAAATTGAGCCAAATGATGTGAATAAATGCTATTTATCGGTTAAAAAGACAAAAATGGGACATATATTAAACAATGTATAAGGAGTTATATTATGAAATATATCGAAGGCTCGTTCAGCGCAAAAGGCAAAAAAATTGCTATTATAGTTAGTAGATTTAATAGCTTTATATCTGACAAATTACTTAAAGGGGCAATTGATGCAATTATTAGAAATGAAGGCAGTGAAGATAACATTACCGTATATAAAGTACCGGGCGCTTTTGAGATACCTATTTTATTGCCAAAGCTTATAGAAGAAGATTTTGATGGTATTTTGTGTCTTGGAGCGATTATTAGAGGCGCCACACCCCATTTTGATTTTATTGCACAGGAGACTACAAAAGGCATAGCTCAAATAGCTCAAAAAGCCAAAATGCCAATATCTTATGGTGTGTTGACAACAGACACAATCGATCAGGCAATTGAGCGCGCTGGTACAAAAATGGGCAATAAAGGCTTTGATGCAGCCATGTCTTTGCTTGAGATGATTAGTTTGTTCGAAGTAATATAGATTATGTCCAGGAGAACAGTCAGAAGTGAGGCGATGAAATATATATATGCTAAAAGTATAAATGAATCTTTTGCGTTGAGTGATTTTATTTTAAACTTTAGCAAAATCAAAAATACAAATGAAAGAGAAAGTCTAGAATTAATTATAAATGGAATTTCGAAGATTGAGGATAAACTTGAAAGTTTGATTAGACAGTGTTCTAATGAGTATGATAAACTAAATCAGCTTGATTTAAGCATTATTAAAGTAGGTGCATTTGAATTGATTTACACAAATTTGCCAAAAAGTATAGTTATTAATGAAGCAATTGAAATTGCAAAAGAATTTGGCGATGATATTTCCAGATCGATTGTCAATGGAATATTGGATTGCATAGGAGAAAACAATGGAAGATAAATTAATTGTAGCTTTGGATGTTGATACATTTGAAGATGCATCTATGATTGTTGATGATCTTGATAGTGAAGTTTCTATTTACAAAATAGGACTTGCGCCGTTTATCGGGTATGGTTTTAAGATTATTGATTATTTAAAATTAAAAGATAAAAAGTTTTTTTTAGATCTAAAATTTTTTGATATACCAAACACAGTTGAGCTGTCTGTTTATCAGGCTTGTGCGATGGGCGCATCCATGCTTACGTTACATACAATAGGTGCAAAATCAATGATAGAAGCGGCTATTTCTGGAAAAAAGCGATATGAAGATAAATTTGGAAAATCTGGTGCAATACTTCTTGGTGTTACAATTTTGACAAGTATGGATCAAGAAAGTCTAACAAATGGTATGTTTATAGAAAAGCCTATTGAAGAGGCAATTTTTGGTTTGGCTAAAAATGCTTATGAAGTGGGTCTTAGAGGTTTTGTTGCTTCACCTTTTGAGGCTAAACTTTTAAAAGATAAGCTTGGTGATGATATTGTGGTAGTTACACCTGGCATCAGGATGGATAACTCAAAAGATGACCAAAAACGCGCAAGCACACCAAGGTTTGCCATAGAAAACAAAGCAGACTATATAGTGGTTGGAAGACCAATTATAAAAGCCAAAAACCCAAAACAGGCAGCCATTGCTTGTATTAAAAATATGAAAGGAGAAGATTAAATGTTAACACAAGAAGAAGCCTTAGATATCTACAAAAAATGCGGTGCTTATTTAGAAGGTCACTTTAAGCTAACAAGTGGTTTGCATAGCAAGTATTATTTGCAATCTGCGCTTGTGCTTCAATATCCAAATTATGCAGAAAAACTATGCTCATCTATTGCAGAGCATTTTAAAGACGCCAAAATAGATGTAGTTATTGGTCCTGCTATGGGGGCAATTTTGGTTTCATATGAAGTTGCACGACATCTGGGCGCTCGAAGTGTTTTTGCAGAACGCGTTGATAATGTACTAACACTAAAGCGCAATTTTTTTATAGAAAAAAACGAAAGGGTGCTTGTTGTAGAAGATGTTGTTACAACTGGAAAAAGCGTTTACGAAACAATTGAAGTTGCAAAGCAGTACTCTAACAATATAGTTGGCGTAGGTGCGCTTGTTGATAGAGGTGGAGGATTTAACACAGAACTGGATTACTTTCCGCTAATAAGGCTCAATATTGTAAATTACGAGCCTGAAAATTGCCCATTGTGCAAAGAAAATATACCACTTGTAAAACCAGGTAGTAGAAAAATATAGAAAGGAAGATGTCATGGCTATCGGCAAAGAACAAATTTCTGAACTAATAGGGGACCAGATAAGAGAATTGGTTGACTTAAAAGGAGCTAGTATTTGGGCTTCGCAATATCTAAATCGCAAGGTTACGATTTCTAACATTTCATATCTGATTCAGTATGGCAGAATAAACAAATATGGAATTAATGGGAACCTAATGATAGATTTGAATGAACTTAAAAGTTATTATGACTCGATTGCTAAAGAAAAAAAACTGAAGAAAATATTTGGAGATGACCTTAACTGGCATTTGTCCTTTGTAGAATACACAGAGGCGGAAAGAACAAAACATGTTCATAGGTTGCATCCTTACAAAGGCAAATTTATTCCACAATTAGTAGAGTATTTCCTTGATTCTCATACTGATGAATTTAAGAGCGAAATTTACTTTCATAAGAGTGATATCGTTCTTGATCCTTTTTGTGGAAGCGGAACAACCCTATTGCAAGCAAACGAATTGGGCATGCATGCAATCGGTATAGACGTTTCTACTTTTAATACGTTGATTACGGAAGTTAAGGTTAAAAATCATGATCTGAAGTTAATTGCCAAGGAAATAAACGAGTTGACATCGAAGTTATATGATTTTGATAATATGAGAAATAATCTTGCTTTTGAGCAGAACTTGCTATCAGAACTTGCTAAATTCAACTCCAAGTATTTTCCGTCGCCTGAATTCAAGAAGAAAATAAATAGAGGTGAAATCAACGAAGAAAGATACGGAAAGGAAAAAGGGAAAGAATTCTTGAGCGTTTATTATTCCCTGGTAGAGAAATATCAGCTTAAAATTAAACAGGACAAAGATGACACCTTCTTGGGAAAATGGCTTTTGGAACCCGTAAGAGAAGAAATTGATTTTTTATCTGATGAGATAAAGAAGATAAGTGATAATGATGTAAGGAATGTGTTGGCAATTATTTTAAGCAGGACTGTCCGTTCTTGTCGGGCTACTACTCATGCTGATTTAGCCACATTAAAGGAACCTGTTACAACTACATATTACTGTAAGAAACACGGGAAGATTTGCAAGCCAATATTTTCTGTCAAAAATTGGTGGGAGTTTTATACAAAGGATACGCTTAAGCGACTTTATGAATTTAGTAAATTAAGGACGGATACTTTTCAGATTGCCTTGACTGGCGATGCAAGAATGATAAATATCTATGATGAGGTTGACAAGAAAGAGAAGGCATTTGCAGAGATTCTTTTGAAACAAAAAATAAAAGGTATTTTTACAAGTCCTCCTTATGTTGGACTCATTGACTATCATGAGCAACATGCATACGCATATGAATTATTCGGATTTGAACGAAGAGATGAATTGGAAATAGGGCCTCTCTTTAAAGGACACAATGGAGAGGCAAAAAGTTCGTACGTAAAAGGAATAACAGAAGTTCTTAGGAATTGCAAAAAATATCTTCAGAGTGATTACGATGTTTTCTTGGTGGCAAATGATAAATTTAATCTTTATCCAAAGATTGCAGGATTAGCCAACATGAAAATTGTCAACCAATTCAAACGACCTGTGCTTAACAGGGTAGAGAAAGATAGAGATACTGCTTACTCAGAAACGATATTTCACTTGAAGGAAAGGCAATGATGGATCAAAAATTTGATATAACTTTAAATGCAAAAAACATTTTTGAATCACCAATAACCTTTTTAGAAATCGGAGACTATTTATTCAAAAGAAGAAGGTTTTATTCCGGACCTAACACAAAGAAAATATATGAAGATTTTATTATCCGAGATGAAAACTAATGACATTAAATAAAGCACAACTAAGTGAAATCGAAAATGTAATAAAAGGAAGCTTGAGGACAAAATTCAAAACTTATAAACCAGAAACAAATAGCATGCCTTTCCATTACCGTTTACTTGGTAAGGACAGGATGGCGTTATTTTCTTTCATCCAATCATTAAATACTACTTTTGGAACATCTATTTTTGAGCCTGTGGCTAAAACCTTAGCAAGTTTGCAGTTTGCTTCAGCACAACAGCAATACGTTGTAGGCAATAATATAAGTGAGAAAGCACAAATTGAGATTCAGGATATTATGAATGCACTTACAACTGGAAAAACCCCAAACAAAGCTGATGAAATAGAAAGGATAAGAGCAGTTTGCAACAAAGGTACAATTAACCAATTAAAGACTGTAAAAGTGGATTTGTTTGTACAAAGCGCAAGCGGGATAATCTATTTGTTTGACTTAAAAACAGCTAAGCCAAATATTAGCAATTTTAAAGATTTTAAAAGAACTTTATTAGAATGGATAGCAATTTATTTGTTGAAGGAGCCAAACGCAGATGTTCACTCTTATATTGCTATTCCTTATAATCCTTACGAGCCAAAATCTTATGAAAGATGGACATTGAAAGGCATGATAGACTTTGATGAAGAGCTAAAAGTTGGAAAGGAATTTTGGGATTTTCTTGGTGGTGACGGTGCCTATGAGGAAGTATTAAATTGCTTTCAAAGAGCAGGCATAGAATTAAGACCAGAAATTGATGCATATTTTGGAAAATTTAAATGAATGCATAAAAAAATTTTTTGTATTAAAATTATTTGATACAATTGAAATATTAGCAAATGTGTATATTAATTAAAGGAGGTGCTTTATGCAACTTACCTATTTAGGCCATGCAGCAGTTATGGCAAAAGGAAGCGTTTCTATCATTATTGATCCTTTTTTAACAGGTAATCCGCAGGCAACTATTAAACCAGGCGATGTGAAAGTAGACTACATTTTGCTTACACATGGTCATGGAGATCACATAGGCGATGCACTTGAAATTGCAAAAGCAAATTCAGCTACCATTGTTGCGCCATTTGAGCTTGCAATGTATTGCCAATCAAAAGGCGCAACCAATGTGCATCCAATGTACATTGGTGGTGCACACAGGTTTAGTGATTCATTTTGGGTAAAGCTTACAATAGCACATCATGGTAGCAGTGTAATAGAGGGAGATAAAATAATCTATACAGGAAACCCATGTGGTTATGTTGTTGAACTTGATGGTAAAAAGTTTTACCATTCAGGCGATACGGGCTTGTTTTTGGATATGCAATTAATTGGCGAAAATGGTCTTGACCTTGCGATTTTACCCATTGGCGACAATTTTACAATGGGAATAGCAGATGCTGCAAAAGCAGTCGAGTTTTTAAAGCCAAAGAAAGTGCTTCCTATACACTATAACACCTGGGATGTAATTAAAGCCGATCCGCAGGAATTTAAGAATGCTGTGAAGTTTCCATGTGAAGTAGTAATTTTAAAACCAAACGAAACTCTAAATCTGTAAAATTTTTGGCTACTCTTTTTGGGTAGCCAATTCTTAAGCAAACACCAAATAAGCAATGCCCACTATAATCCTGTAAAAACCAAAAGCCATTAGATTGTTTGTTGAAATAAAGCGTAAAAAAGTTTTGACACTTATTATAGCAAATATCAAGGCAGTCACAAAACTTACGCCCATGGCCAAAAAGTCACTATGTGAAATTTGAGCATGGTCTTTTAATAATGCGTATGAACCAGCACTCAGAATCGTTGGAATCGCAAGTAAAAATGAAAATTCCACGGATGTTTTTCTATCCATACCAAGTAAAATACCGCCTACAATAGTTGCCCCAGACCTTGATACGCCAGGTATAAAGGCAAGAGCCTGGATAAAACCAAGCAAAATAGCTTTTTTTGTGCTGAGATCATCTATTTTGTAAACAGTAGGTTTCTTTTTGGATAATTCAACGGCTATAATTATAATGCCGCCTATAATTAAAGAAATTACGGTAATTTTATCATTGTACAATAAATAGTGTTTTACAGGTTTGTATACAATCAATCCTAAAATGCCTGTAGGTATAAATGCATAAATTACCTTTTTGAGTGTTTTTATGTCCACCAAAAGTCTTTTTGCGTAAAGAATAAGCACAGCAAAAACAGCGCCAAGCTGCATAACAATTTCATATATTTTGATAAAATCACTTGAAGGTATGCCCAGTAACTTGCCCACTAGCGTGAGGTTTCCAGCAGCAGATACAGGCAAAAATTCCAATACGCCTTCTATAATACCCAAAACAATGGCATGAAAAATACTCATAACGCTAAGGATTTTACATATTGCTTTGTGATTTGTCAATTTTATTTTTGAACTTGACTTTTTTGCAGAGATTAAATATACTAAAATAAAAAGGAGGTTACCTTTGGAATCAAAAAAGACATGTTATATTGTGATTTTAATATTAATACTATGTATTGTAGGTGTGTATTTTTACGGTTCTATTAAACTAAATTCATTTAAAAAGGCTCAAGAACTGGCGTTTTCAAACAAAATTGCCCAGATGAATGCTAATTTTGAAGCGTCACAAAAAGCAAAAACAGAATCACTTATGAAAAGCATAGCTGTTCCTCTTAGCTATTTTGTAAAAAATGCTATTGAATCAAACAATAATCAGAGCATAAATGAGTGTTTTAATGAGCTTGTAAGGCAAAAGGGTTTTAAAGACATTAACCTTGTAAGGGATGGAAAGATAACTGTAGGTACAAATAAGAAATTTGAGGGCGAAAATTTTGATAAAATTTACCCGGAAGACTTTGCAAAGTACAAAGAAATTACAATAAAGCAAATTCAACCCGGTTTGTCTTATCTAATAGTGCCTATCATGAGTACAAACTCTCAGTTAGGTTTTGTAGTTGTAACATTTGGTGAGTGATTTTCTAAATAAATTTTTTATATTTTGAGGTGTTTCATGGCTAGTGCGCAAAAAGGCGATAAGGTACAGGTACATTATGTAGGTAAATTAGATGATGGCAGTGTTTTCGACTCATCAATAAACGCAAACCCATTAGAGTTTACGATAGGTGATGGGTCAATAATACCGGGTTTTGAAGAAGCAGTTATTGGCTTAGGAGAAGGCGATAAAAAAACATTTAGTGTCAAGTCAGAAGATGCATATGGACCATATTACAACGAACGTGTTATTGTAATCAACAAATCTCAGCTCCCACCTGATTTAGACCCACAAATTGGGGACAGATTACAGGGACAACAGCCAGATGGTAGTGTTGTGCTGTTTAGTGTGATTGAAAAAAATGGAGACGAAATAACGTTAGATGGAAATCATCCTCTTGCCGGCAAAAATTTAAACTTTGAAATTGAGCTTGTAAAAATTCAACAAGAATCATAACAAAACTTGAAAGCCGCATCTTTTTTTTCGGGTGGCAAAGATGGTCTCTTTGCCACTTATTTAGCTCAAAAAAACGATATATATGTTAAATATTTTTTGTTGCTAAATACTACAATAGGTTTGTCTGTTCATTATGAAAACTTAAATACTTTAAAGCTTTTAGCAGAATCTTGCAAAAAAGAACTTTTGATATTTGACATGAAAAATGGTCAGGAACAATTTGTAGAATTTTTAAAAGCACTTGATGTTGATATGGTTATAAGCGGAGATATTGACCTGGAATCTCACTATGATTGGCTAAAAGAACTTGCCAAAAGATCAAACAAGGAGTTTTTAGAACCACTGTGGAAACAAGACAGTAAAATTTTAGTCAAGAAAATGCTGGATTGCGGCTTTAAGTATAGTATAATTGCCTGCGATAAATCTAAGCTTGATAAAAAATACTTAGGATACACTTTTGTAACAGAAGACGATTTGCATAGATTTTTAATCGAAAATCCACATATAGACCCAGCAGGCGAAGCTGGTGAATTCCATACGATTGTTACGTCATGTCCTTTATATGATAGAAGTTTTAAGTTAAGAACGGATTTTGTAAAAGATTCTGAAAAATACTACTATTTGCAGTGCAGTTTAGAATAATTTCAGTACTTTCTATCGAAAAATATGCTTTTTGAGCCAACATACAAAGGTACACCGTAAACTACAACAGCACCTTTTATAACACCGGTTTCGATAGCAGCTTTTCCAAGTGATAGCATTATTCTATTATCGATACCCAAAATACTTGCAAGCTTTACTAAAGAACCAAGCGCAATACCACAATCAGTTATGGTTAATGCGCAAAATGCACCATTTTTTTTGCATAAATCACAGGTTTCAAATCCGCAATATCCACAATTGTAATTGTGGTAATAGTCTTTTGCGCCTACGAATATTATTTGTTCAACATTTTCGCATGTAATTGAATCTCTTTTGTAAAAACCAAAATTAGTTTGATTTGAAATTTCGACCATTTTTTCTAAAATACGCTTAATCTGTTCTTTGTCAGGAATATTAACGACCAACACATCATCTTTGCCACCTGCTTTTGGTGCGCTTATTGCTGTATTAATTAAAAATTCAATACTACAATTAAACATAAAACCACCACCTTTTATTTTTCCCAAGATAATGCTTTACATCGAATAAACCAGCTACACTTTCTTATTGAATAGGCTTCCAATTGTATTGGATTTTGGTGTTGAGTCATCTTTTTGAGATTGAATCTGGATTTTGTTTTGTGCATTTTGCTCTATATTAAGGAGATTATTTATTTGCTTTTGGTTTGTTTGTACAGCTTTTCTCAAAACATCTATGCCTACTTGCGTGCTTGCGTTTACCTGCATATTAGTCCCCCTATAAAGCGAGTCTTAAAATACCTTCAATTTTTTCTTTTGTATACTCTGTTAAACCCCATTTTTTAGCTAAAGATGTGGCGTTTTCTGCAATCTCACCTATTTGAGATTGACTTATTGATACTTCTTTTAGTTTAGTTGGTGCACCGATTGAAGCAAAGTAATTCTCAAGCAATTCAATTGCTTTTGTTGCACCACTTACGCCAAAAACCTCTTTTCCAAAGTGTATTAACCTTTCGTTTAGTGTGTTAGTGTTGTATTTTAGCCACGCAGGGAATACTATAGATAGAGTAGAACCATGAGCTATATCAAAAAGCGCAGATAAAGAGTGGCCTATCATGTGATTTGGAAATGCGTATTCACCAATACCTGCTGTGGTTAAGCCGTTTAAAGCAAGCGTAGCAGACCACATGAAATTTGCCCTTGCGTCATAGTTTGCCGGTTCTTTTAAGATTTCTTTTGTTGATGAAATAATTGTTTTTACAAGTGTTTCAACAAAACCATCCTGAATTGGTGTATTTGGATATTTTTTTGTAAAATAGCCTTCCAGTAAATGTACAATAGCATCAACACTGCCATTTGCCACCTGGTCTTTTGGTACCGTGTATGTATTTGTTGGGTCCAGTATGGAAATTTTGGGAAATAAACAATCGCCTCTTATATTAAATTTTTGCTTTGTTTTTTCATTTGTTATAACAGCGCCTGAGTTCATCTCCGAAGCAGTAGCTGCAAGTGTTAAAACTGTATAAATGGGCAAAGCTTGTTTGATTTGGGCTTTATCAATGAAAAAATCCCAAACATCACCATCGTAATAAAAACCTGCTGCTATAGCTTTTGCACTATCTATCACGCTACCACCACCAACGGCCAATATAGCTTCCACCTGCTCTTTTTTAGCAAATTCAATTGCTTCATAAACAAATGAAAGCACCGGGTTAGGTTTTATGCCTGATTTTTCAACAAATGATACGTTATATTTATTTAGCGATTCTACAACTTTATCGTATATTCCATTTTTCTTTATACTCCCACCACCATACAATAATAAGCATTTTTTAACTTTTATATACTTACCTATTTTTTTAGTTTGATTTTCGCCAAAAACAATCTGTGTTGGATTGTAGAAAATAAATCCTTTCATTTGCACCCCCTTGACTTGCTAGTAAGTAAAGCAATCACATTACTAAAATATACTAACACTCTTATAAGTCAAGTATTTAAAACCTATATTATTTGACACAAAGATTTTTTAAGTTATAATTTTAACAAAATTGTATTTTTGAAGGAGTTGAAAGTATGCGAAGAAGCGATATTATGTTAAAAGGACCAGAAAGGGCACCACATAGATCTTTGTTTAAAGCAGATGGCTTTACCGATGAAGAACTTTCAAGGCCAATTATTGCTATTGCCAATTCTTCAAACGATATAGTGCCTGGTCATGTGCACCTAAAGACGCTTGTTGAAGCTGTTAAAGCAGGTATTTATATGGCAGGTGGAACACCTATTGAATTTAACACCATAGGTGTAGATGACGGTATTGCAATGGGTCATTTAGGGATGCACTATTCTTTGCCATCAAGGGAAAATATAGCAGATGCTGTAGAAATTATGGTAAATGCGCATCCAGTTGATGGACTTGTGATACTTCCAGCATGTGATAAAATTGTACCTGGCATGATGATGGCAGCAGCCAGGGTTAATATACCAACAATTATGATATCTGGTGGTCCAATGCTTGCCGGTAAATACCAGGGTAAAGATATAGATTTGGCGCAGGCTTTTGAAGCTGTAGGAAAATACATTTCTGGTAACATAAACGAAGAAGAGTTATTAGAAATAGAAAATATAGCATGTCCTTCATGTGGGTCTTGTTCTGGTATGTATTCTGCAAATTCTATAAATTGCTTAAGCGAGGCTTTAGGTTTGAGTTTGCCTGGAAACGGTACAATACCTGCTGTGTATGCAGCACGTGTAAGACTTGCAAAGCTTGCAGGTGCTAAGATTGTTGAACTAGTGGAAAAAAATATAAAACCAAGGGATATAATAACAATTGATAGCATAAAAAATGCCATTGCAGTTGATATGGCAATGGGATGTTCTACAAACACTGTGCTTCATTTGCTCGCCATTGCTCAAGAAGCAAATATAGAGCTTTCTCTTGATATATTCAATGAAATAAGCGATAAAACACCCGATTTGTGTTCATTTAGTCCAGTTGGGCCATACCACTTAGAAGATCTTGACAATGCAGGTGGTGTGATGGCTATTATGAGTAGACTTGATAGCATTGGTTTAATAAAAAGAGACTGCATTACTGTAACAGGCGCTACAATTTATGACTCCTACAAAAACGCAAAGGTTAAAAATAATAATATTATTAGACCAGTTGATAAGCCTTATTATCCAAAAGGAGGTTTATCAATACTAAAAGGTAACCTGGCACCATTTGGTGCAGTACTAAAGCAATCTGGCGTATCTGCAAAAATGGACCATTTTGTCGGAAAAGCCAGAGTCTTTGATAGTGAAGAAGAAGCAACAAAGGCAATATTTAGCAAACAGATCAAAGAAGGAGATTGTGTTGTTATTCGATATGAAGGTCCAGCGGGTGGTCCAGGCATGAAAGAAATGCTTCAGCCAACAAGCGCAATAGCAGGCATGGGTCTTGATACAAAGGTAGCTTTAATTACCGATGGCAGGTTTTCCGGTGCAACAAGAGGTTTATCTATAGGCCATATATCACCTGAAGCTGCAAAAGGGGGACTTATTGGTTTGATAGAAGAAAATGATTTAATAGAAATTAATGTACCAGAAAAAACAATTAATTTGCTTGTTGAAGAAAATATAATTGAAGAAAGAAAAAAACATTTTAAGCCAAAGCCACCAAAAATAACAACAGGCTATTTGGCCCGTTATGCAAGGCTTGTCCAGGATGCACATTTAGGAGCAGTGTTGAGGTAGCTTATGGAAAAGTATAATCCAAGTGTTATTGAAAAAAAATGGCAGGAAATCTGGGATAAGTTAAACTTAAATAAAGCTGTAGATTTTGATGAAAAACCAAAATACTATTGTTTGGAAATGTTCCCCTACCCATCTGGTAAAATTCATATGGGACATGTTAGAAATTATACAATTGGCGATGTTATAGCTCGTTTTAAGCGTTATACAGGCTACAACGTATTGCATCCAATTGGCTTTGATGCTTTTGGTTTGCCTGCAGAAAACGCAGCAATTAATGCAAAGATTCATCCTGCAAAATGGACTTACGCAAATATGGATTATATGCTCAGTCAATTGCAAAAACTTGGCTTTTCTTATGATAAAGACAGAATAATTGCTACATGTGATCCAAAATACTATAAATGGGAACAAAAGATATTTATAGAAATGTTTAAACGTGGTATGGCATACAGAAAAGAATCTGAAGTAAATTTTTGTCCTCATTGTCAAACTGTACTTGCAAACGAGCAGGTAGAAGATGGCAGATGCTGGCGATGCGATAGTGAAGTTGTTAAGAAAGATATCTATAGCTGGTATTTTAAAATCACAGACTATGCAGATGAATTACTTGAAGATATAAAATTATTGGAACAAGGTTGGCCTAATAGAGTGCTAAGCCAGCAAGTTAATTGGATAGGCAAAAGTGAAGGGGCGTTTATTAAGTTTCAGATTGAAAATACAAATGAATATTTGGAAGTGTTTACTACAAGACCAGATACAGTTTTTGGTGTTACGTTTGCAAGTATTTCTCCAAAACACCCGAAAGTTAAAGGACTTGTAAAAGATAAAAGCGTATTGGATTATGTTGAACGTATGGTTGTTGATCTGGACATTAAAAAAGATTATGATAAAGAAAAAGATGGTATTTACAGTGGTATTAATCTAATTAATCCTGCTAATAATGAAATTGTTCCACTTTATATTGCAAATTTTGTTTTAATGGAGTATGGCACTGGTGTAGTAATGGGTGTGCCTGCTCACGACCAAAGAGATTTTGAGTTTGCAACTAAATTTAATATACCCAAAAAGATTGTAATTTACCGTGAAGATTTAAGCAATGATGTAGAGACGTGGAAAAGCAGCTTTGTTGATAGTGGATTTCTTGTTAATTCAGGAGAGTTTAATGGTTTGCAAAATGAACTGGCAAAAGAAAAAATTGTTGAATATCTTGCAAACAAAAACCTTGCAAGAAAAGCATTTCAGTATAAATTAAGAGACTGGAATGTATCGCGCCAGCGCTATTGGGGTGCGCCCATACCTATTATTTATTGTCCAAATTGTGGAATTGTGCCAGAGCGTGTTGAAAACTTACCGGTAAAACTTCCAGAGGATGTAGAGATAACAGGTTTTGGCGGTTCACCGTTGGCAAAAATAGAGAGTTTTGTAAATACTACCTGTCCAATATGTGGTGCAAAAGCAAAAAGAGAAACAGACACTTTTGATACATTTGTAGAATCAAGCTGGTATTTTTTGAGGTATTGTTCTCCTGATTACGATAAAGATATATTCGACAAGCAAAAAGTAAAGTACTGGATGGATGTAGATCAATATATTGGCGGTATTGAGCATGCTGTAATGCATTTACTGTATGCAAGGTACTTTACAAAGGTATTAAGGGACCTTGGCTATTTGGACTCAAGCGAGCCATTTAAGCGTTTGTTAACACAGGGAATGGTTATAAAAGATGGCGCTAAAATGAGCAAATCCAAAGGCAACGTGGTAGATCCAGATGATATTGTTAACACTTATGGTGCGGATACTGCAAGGTTATTTATCCTGTTTGCAGCGCCTGTAGATAAGGATTTGGAATGGTCAGATGAAGGTATCGAAGGCTCATTTAGATTTTTAAATAGACTTTATAGACTTATTGCAAATTATGCTCATAGAGTCAAAGATGCACGTTTGCAAGCTTCACTTACGCCTAGCATTAAAGAACTTCTTTATGAGATAAACTCCTGCGTCCAAAAAGTTACAAACGACATTGAAAACTATCATTTTAATACAGCAATTGCTAAATTGATGGAATTTGTAAACTTTTTATATAGTTTTAACCCTGAAGAAAATGAACTTGGCTACTTTAAGGAAGCACTTGAAAAATTAACAATAATGGCTAGCCCTTTTGTGCCTCATTTAGCTTGCGAGCTTTGGGAAATGTTGGGCCATGGTGAAATTGTATTTTCTCAAAGCTGGCCTAAAGTTGAACTTGAATATGCAACTAAAGATACAGTTAAAATTGCAATTACAATAAATGGTAAACTAAGGGATACAATTGAAACACATAAAGATATAGAGCAAATAGAAGTGGAAAAGTTAGCTCTAAGCTTAGAAAAAGTAAAAAAGCATGTCGTTGGTAAAGAAATTAAAAAATTTGTGTATGTGAAAAACAAGATTTTAAACATCATTGTATGAAGGCTATAAATTACGCTAAGAGCAAAATTGCAATTTTTATTTTTTTAACAACTTTTTTTTTGGGTTCGTGTGGCTACCGCACAGTCACACACTCATCAATAATTGACAGCATAAAAACCGTATATATTGAAATACCGAAAAACTCTACATCAGATAAAAGCCTTAGCCAATATCTGCAAAAAGCCATTATTGATGAATTAAAAACACACAATATAAAGGTTGTTCAGCAAAAGTCTCAAGCTCAAGGCTACATTGAAACAAATATAACGCATTATTCGCTAGATGCTTCTTTGTTTGACAAAGAAGGCTTACCAATTATTTATAGATGCACAATAACAGTAAATTTGACGCTAAAAAACAAAGACGGGAAAGCTTTAATCTCAAATAAAACATTGACGAGTTTTGAAGACTTTAGGGCAAGTAATATAGAAGATGCCATAAAAACAGCAAACAGCCTTTTAATACAGAAGGTACTAAATAGGTTGGCAGTATTAATTAGAGAAGACCTATTTGTTAATTTTTAATGCCCAAAAGAATATTTGCCGTATTTTTTGCGCTTTATTTATTAGCAAGCCTTTTTAATTTAGGTAAAGTAGACTTTAGCTACAAAGAAGCCAAAAGTGCCATAATTAGCCTGCAAATGAATAAAAGTGGTAATTATAAATGGCAAACAATACTGGGCAGGCCTTACTTCAAAAAACCTCCACTTGGTTCTTATTATACGAGTATTTTTTTTAAAATATTTGGTGAAAATCAGTGGCAAGCAAGATTTGGTCAGTTTGTTTTTATAATTTTAACTGCACTTTTGCCATTTATTTTAAAAAAAGAGTTTGAAGGTATAGATCCATTTTACTTTGCATCTATTTATTTAACCACTGTAATTGTATTATTATCAATCAATAATTACTCTTTGTATCCAAGCGCTGTGTTTTTTTTATTTATGGCTTTCATAAAAGTATATTTCAGACAAAAAAATTTTGCAATATGGCTGATATTGGCTTTTTTAACATTGGGTTTAAGCGCGATTTTTTTGTTTTATTTTATTTTGCTTTGCTTTGTTGCTTTAGAAAAAAATAAAGAACTAATAAGCATAAAAGAACATCTGGTAGCTCTAGTTTTAATAGTTTTTTTAAGCCTTTTTGGTATAGCTTTGTATGGTTTAAATATAACCAGTATTCACTACCTTGCAGGTTCACTTTTTTTAGGATTTTTGCAATCTTTTAATTTTAAAAATTACCTGTGGCATTTGATTTCTTTTCCATTTATAGCATTTTTTTTGCTTTTGCCATGGTCAATTTTTATTAAAAATTTCTTTAGAAAATACGATACCAGGCTTTACAGATTTGCATTAAATGGAAGCATTGGAGTATTTTTTTTAATGTGGATTTTGCCATTTGAGAATTATTTAATCCTGGTGCCTTTTTTTGCAAGTTTGGTATCATTTTATAAAGTAAATATAGATAGTTTTTATCTCAAATTAGCAGCGATTTTTTTTATAATGCTTACTTGCGCTGCAATTTTGTTTGGTTATTTATTTGCTAAAGACTCAAACTATTTATTTTTATTATTTTTTAGTATTTTTGTAGCTGTATTTTTGTACAAACAATCCAAGAAATATGCACTTAATCAATATATGTATATTGTTGTTTTTTTGATTTGTGCAAAGGCAGCCTACAGTATGGTTTATATACCCTATGAGGCTAGCTATATGCCCGATATGTCGGTTTATGGTAAAAAAATAGCAAGTATTATTTTGAAAAATAAAGCAAAATATGTTATGAGTAATAATGTGCATTTAGATTTATTGTATTATGTTGAAAAAGAATCAAATTTGCCAATATATATACCACAAAAATCAAAAGGTGCGCTTATAACGCAAAACAAAGAAGTGCTTAAAAAAGTCTATGGCAGTGAGTTTAGTCCATACGGAGTATTTTATGTGGGAGAATATTAGATAGGAGGATAGATTATGGCATTGGATGAAAGAATTATTTCAAGGGCAATTGTTGAGCGCTATATGCAAAAGCTTATGGCTAACATTGATTGTGATTGTACAATTGTAGGCGGTGGGCCAGCAGGTTTGGTATGCGGATATGAGCTTGCAAAAAACGGCCTTAAAGTTACGCTATTTGATAAAAGATTGTCTGTAGGCGGTGGTATGTGGGGCGGTGCAATGATGTTTAATGAGATAGTTGTGCAAGATATGGGTAAACACATACTGGATGAGTTTGATATTAATACAATGCTTTATGCACCAAACTACTATACGGCGGATTCTGTAGAAGCTATTACAACGCTTATATCAAAAACTGTTAAATCCGGTGTAAAAATATTTAATGGTATAGAAATAGAAGATGTTGTATTAAAAAAAATTGATGAACAATACAGGGTGGGCGGAGTAGTCATAAATTGGACCACCGTTAATATGGCACATTTGCCTGTTGATCCAATTGTAATAAGCTCCAACTTTACCGTAGATGCAACTGGCCATGATGCACACTTAGCTCAAACGCTTGTTAGAAAAGCTGGTGTAAGGCTAAATACAGATTCAGGAGATGTGCCTGGAGAAAAACCAATGTGGGCTGATGTGGGAGAACAGGATACAGTAAACCATACAAAAGAAATATTTAATGGACTTTATGTATGCGGTATGGCTGCAAATGCAGTAAGCGGAGCTCACAGGATGGGACCAATATTTGGCGGTATGCTAAACTCCGGTAAAAAATGCGCTTCATTAATATTAGAAAAGTGGGGCAAAAAATGATAGTTGACGATAGTATTTTTAGAGAATATGACATAAGAGGAATAGTTGGCGAAAACCTGAATGAGCAATTTGCTTGTGTACTGGGTAGAGCTTTTGCAAAGCATCTAAAAAAAGTTTTGAATAAAGAAAACTTAGTGGTTAGTATTGGATATGATGCAAGACTTAGCTCAAAAGATTTATTTAGAGCCTTGTGTTTTGGCCTTAACTATGAAAATGTAAAAGTAATAGACATAGGACTTGTTGCTACGCCAGTTGCTTATTTTTCACTGTTTAATTTGCCTATAGACGGTGGAGTCATGATAACGGCTTCGCATAACCCACCACAGTACAATGGTTTTAAGCTAAGCGTTGGTAAAAATACGATTTTTGGCGATGAGATTCAAACAATAAAAGATATAGTAAAGTCTATAGACAATTTTGAAATAGGTAAAGCTGAGTTTAGCACACATGATATTATAAAAGAATATACAGCTTACATGTTAAACCAATTTAAACAATTAAAAGAATTGCCAAATAAACCAAAAGTTGTGTTAGATGCAGGTAATGGTACGGGCGGTTTTATAGCCTACCCTATACTGAAAGAATTGGGTTTTGATGTAATAGGGCTTTTTATTGAACCAGATGGTACATTTCCAAACCACCATCCAGACCCAACTGTTGAGGAAAATCTTAAAGAACTAAAAAGAACACTTAAAGAAAAATCTTACGATATAGGCATAGGCTATGATGGAGATGCAGATAGAATTGGTGTAGTGTTAAAAAATGGCGACACAATATATGGCGATCAATTGCTTTTGCTTTTTGCTCAACATATTTTAAAAGAACACAAGGGTGCAACAATTATTGGTGAAGTTAAATGTTCTAAAGTGCTATATGATAAAATTGAGCAAGCAGGCGGAAAAGCTATTATGTGGAAAGCAGGCCACTCTTTAATTAAAGCCAAAATGAAAGAAGAAAAAGCTTTGCTTGGCGGTGAAATGAGTGGCCATATATTTTTTGCTGACAGGTATTTTGGCTATGATGATGCAATATATGTTTCGCTTAGGCTACTCGAAATACTGTCTACACAAGGTTTAGATTTAGAACAATGGAAAAAAAGTTTGCCAGTAACCTACAATACGCCTGAGATCAGGATAGACTGTCCCGAAGACAAAAAAGTGCCTGCAACAAAGAAGGTAGAGGATTATTTTATAAAAAACGAAAAAGAATACGGTATTTTAAGTATAGTCACAATTGATGGTATAAGATTCAATACAAAAGATGGGTGGGGGCTTGTGCGCTCAAGTAATACGCAGCCTGCACTTGTATTGCGATTTGAAGCAAATAGTCCAGAAAATTTAAAAAAACTAAAAAATGATACGCTAAATATTGTTAAAAGTACAATTGAATCCACTTAAATGTTGAAGAAACAGGATTTTACATATTATATTGGCTGGCTTACGCTGGCTTTTTTAGGTATATCAATTATATCTGGCGTATTGCTGCTTTTTAGGTATGATCCTA
Source organism: Desulfurella sp. (assembly GCF_049977265.1). GTDB lineage: Bacteria > Campylobacterota_A > Desulfurellia > Desulfurellales > Desulfurellaceae > Desulfurella. The sequence goes on from NZ_JBMFGQ010000002.1 coordinate 21,511, forward strand.
CAACATTTGAAACAGCACAGAATAGTATGTTTTTGATTGAAGATGCTTATAGGTATGGATGGTTGATTCGTTCGGCTCACTTTTATTCAAGTGAGCTTTTTTTTATTTGTCTACTTACTCATACAATATGGCATGTGCAATTGGATGATTATGCTGATACAAAATACGTATATTGGTTTGCTTTGAGCGCAATATTGGTGGTTTCTTTTTTTGAAATGTTTACTGGCTTTGTATTGAGAGCAAACAATGAAAGTGATTCTGCCTCGCTTATTATGCAGCATATTATTTTATCTGTGCCTTTTTTTGGTCAGTATATTGCCAGCTTATTTTACTCTCAGCAGTATCCTTCTTTGTACTTTTATTTTTACCATATTAGTATATTGCCTATGCTGCTTATTTTACTTAATTATTACCATATAAAGCGCATGTTTACAAACTTTGAAAATACACTGATAGCTTTTTTTGTAACAGTTTTACTAAGTGCTCTGCTACCTATCAGTGCTCCTTTTGATATAGTATCAAGCGCAAAAAGGCCAATTATATGGGGTCCATGGTTTTTTTGGCCAATACAGGAAAGTTTGATATATATAGCTCCACTTATTGCGGGTGTAATACTTCCTTTTTTTGGTTTACTGTCTTTTGCTTTATTGCCAACTCAAAAAGGCCCTATTTTGAAGCGTTTATTTTTATTTGGTTTTGTTTTGTATTTTGTTATGATTTTTTATATAATGATTTTTAGACAATGAAAAAAACAATAGTAATACTTGTTGTGTTGACTATAGCGGTTTTATTTATAGCAGTGTACAGGCAAACTCAAAAACCACATGTGAACCCCCAAAAAGAATCCTGTTTTGTATGTCATAAAGATATCCATATGGATAAAGCCCACCCTGTTGACCAGATTGGATGCGTTGTGTGCCATGGCGGCAATCCTTATACAACAAACGAAGCACAAGCGCACAAAGGTTTGATTAAAAATCCAGCAGACTTAAGGTATGCCGCCGAAACCTGCGGTAAGTGTCATAAAGAACAGGTTGAAGAAGTAGAGACTTCCCTTATGGCAACAAATAGGGGTATAATTTCTGCAGTTTTACATAAATTTGGCTACACGGATAAGCTTTCAAGTGATGTCACCGTTAAGGATTTATATGAAGGCAAATATAAAGAAAATAAAGCTATTCAATATTATGAAAAAAATTGTGGAGCCTGTCATTTATATAAACCCTACGGTCAGGGTCCAACAAAAGAAATACAAGAACGCGGCGGAGGTTGTCTTGATTGTCATGCTAAATGGGTTAAAGGAAATCCTCATGTAGAGCTAACCACGCATATAAGCGATGCAACATGCGTAAAGTGCCATAACAGATCAGGTAGAATTGGTTTATCATATTTTGGTCACTACGAAACAGAAGAATATGGCACACCATTTATGGATGGTGGTCCTTCACATTATAATATTTTAGGTAATCCAGATAGGTATTATTTAGATTTGCCACCCGATGTTCATTATACTAAAGCACATATGAGTTGTATCGATTGCCATACAATGTCTGATACAATGGGTCTTGGTCTTCACTACAAAAACATGACACAACAGGTAGGAATTACCTGCAAAGACTGCCATGAACCTCATTTTGTGCAAGTGCCTCCAAATTCATTGGCTTTGAAATTAGCTTTTCTTAATGGTAAAGTGCCATTAAAAGCAGGTGATTATGCAGCTTTAGAGGAACGCACAGGTCAGATAATTTACAATGTTCAAAAGATTAACGGCAAAGCTATATTTTTTAGCAAAGAAACAGGCAAAGCAATACCGATTCCACTTGTAAATAATAAACCCTATCATACATTTGCCGGGCATAAAAATTTATCATGCCAGGCTTGTCATTCTGCATGGGCGCCACAGTGCTATGGTTGTCATATCGTCAATTTTGAAGGTCTAAAACAACTTAATTGGATAAAGTACAAAGACACACCTGGTGCTTATGCTGAGCTAAATAGCTATGTGCGTTTTGAAACACCTCAGCTGGCATTTGATCCACATGGCAAAGTTATGCCAGTTGAACCTGGTTGCCAGGATTTTATCACTATTTTTAATAAAGACTTTAAATTTGTTAAGCAAATTAGAGGTTTAAGTGTAGCTACAATAGATCCACACACAACACAATTACAAGCTAGAAGTTGCGAAGATTGTCATCATGATCCTCGTACAATGGGCTTTGGTACGGGTAATTTAAGCTTTAATCCATATACCAAGCAGTTTAAATTTGCTCCTACATTTGATTCAAAAGCAAGTGGTTTAGGGGATATACCGCTTGATATGATAGTCAACGAGCATGGCAGGCAAATGCAAAGTTTTCCTGTAAAAGGTGAAAGAGCTTTTAATAAAGATGAGCTTGTAAAAATTTATGAAGTTGGTCAGTGTGTTGTTTGCCATAAAAGCTACAATGACCCTATATATCGTGATTTTTCAAAAAGTTACAAATTATTTTTAGAACACAAAACACCTTGCAATAAGCGATAAAATTTATTACAATTTATTTAAATTTACTTGGTGGAGTTGATATGGGATTATTTGAAGGTTTTTTTGTTATGGGTGTATTATCATTAATTGCAGTTGTATTGTGGATTTATGCTTTAATAGATATACTAAAAAATGATTTTAAAGACGGATTAACCAAAGTTATCTGGCTTGTTCTTGTTATCGTTTTACCGTTTTTAGGATCAATTTTGTATTTTTTTATTGGCAGAAACCAAAAGCTAAAAAATGATTAATTTTTCTTTGACAAATCAATATAAACTCATTAAACTATGAAAAGTTTATCCAATAAAGGGAGGTTTCTATGACAAAGAACGAGTTTGTAAAAGTATTGGCTAAGAAAACCAATATTTCTCAGGAAAAAGCGAAAGAATTCTTAGATGCTACTCTATCTACAATAGTGGAAACACTTAAATCTGGCGAGAGCGTTCTTTTTACAGGCTTTGGTAGTTTTTATGTATCAAATAGAGCTCAAAGGAAAGGTAGGAACCCGCAAACTGGCGAAGCAATCACAATTCCTGCTTTTAAATTGCCTGCATTTAAAGTAGGTGCAGTTTTTAAAGAAGAAATCAATAAACAAGAAAAACCTGCTTCTAAAGGAAAGAAAAAGTAAAAATTAAAGCATTTACCCACTGACAGCAATGTCAGTGGGTTTTTTTCTGTATTTATCAAAACCAGCATTTTTTTATTTCTATTTTTTTAAAGTTTTTTTAGGCATTTGTTGACAGTTCTTGCAGTTTTGATAAAATCTGATTGTAGCTTTGAATCAACCCCAAACCTTTATAGCATAGTGCTATTTTCATAAGTAATTTTCTTTTATCTTGAGTTATTTGCAGGTGTGATTCATAAAGTGATAAAGCCTTTTCGTACTCACCAAACTCGTAATACAAATCTCCAAGATTTTCTCCAATTTCGTCTTTTAAAGCAGGATTTAGACTCAATGCAGTTTCTAATGCTTCCTTTGCTTTATCGTAAATTTCTTTTGACATATAAATTTTTGCAAGTGCAACATAAACAAATGGATGGTACGGAAGAAGGTTTTTCGCCTGATTGAGTAAATCAAGGGCTTTATCAAAATCTTTTTTGTCGATTAAAATGCTTCCCATTAAAAAAAGCGCATCACCAAAAGCCGGGTATTTTTTGTTTAGATTTTCAAGCACACTGTAGGCTTCATCAATTTTATTTTGTTTTAATAATTCAATGGCTTTATCGTATTCGGGTATAGTACCTTCGATTTTGAGCTGTTCTTTGATTACCTTTTGGCGCTCTTGCATTGTTTGCATTTGTTCTAAGTTGTTTATCATTGATAGCCACTGTATGGTGCGCTCATTGTCTGGGTCATAATCTTTTGCTCTTTCTATGAGTCTTTTTGCAGTAATAAAATCATTTCTGTTTAAAATAGCATCTTTTGCAAGAATGAGATGAGAAATAATTTTGTACTCCTCAACAGCAAGCTCGTTTCTAGCTAACTCAAAATCCGGGTCAAGCTCAATGGCTTTTTCATACAATTCCACCGCATGTTTGTGAAAATATCTGTAGTTTGATAAAAGTTTTGCCTTTGCAAATATGAGTTTTGAATTGTTTTCTATATTTATTTTATCTAATATTTCAAGACCAAAGTATATATCGCCAAAATCATAGCAGTTCATCAGTAATTCAAACAATTTATCATTGTTTTTTACATTTTCTTCAAATTTTTGCAAAAAAGCATTTTTTAGTTCAAGGTATTTAATTGTTTTTTGAACAAGCTCGATCAGGTTTTGAGTGAGAGTTTTTATTAACTCAAAGTATTTATTTGACTGTTCTAATCTTTTTTCCAGAGTTTGGTTTTCTATGTCAATTTCTTCTTTGAAATAATTGTAAAATTCTTGAAAATAGTAAAAAAATACAAATTTGGTCATTACAGGGTTGTTGTATAATTCATTATTGATTTTATTGGATTCTTCTACTTTTGATCTGATTTTTTCCATATTTTTAGTTTTTTCATATGTTTTTTGTATGTTTTGGTTTATCTTTAGAGCTTTATCTGCTTTATGAATCGCTTTATTCATTTCTAAAAGTATATTTTTTAATTTTTTGATATAGGTGGATAAAGATGGTTTCTTATTGAACTTTATTGATATAGAAGTATTTTTTTTGATTGTTTTTGCAAATTCTTCAAGTTTTTCTATTTGCGTATTTTCAATGTATGCACCACCACTTGTTGCATTTATAACCTGTATGCCTTTTGAGGTTAAAAAATTTGCAATCTCAGACATTATGGTAAGACCTGAAAATAAATTTTCATCTGTTGGGACCTTTTCTTCATAGTTGCCTTTTACCCAGATTAATTTTTCTGGAAGACCCTGAGGCAAAATAGTGCCTTTTGCGTGATGCTGGGCTTTGGTGTATGCCCAGTCCTGACCAACAAATACAATAGGGTTTGCACCAAGAATATAGGCAACATTTACAGCTAGGTGCGTTACGGCATTAATTGGAAAAACTTCGTAGCTAGGTTTTATGTCTAGCAATTCTAAAAAGCTATTTTCTTCTGTTTTGTAAATTTTGTTTTTGAACAGTTTTGGTATCTGGTAAAATATAGCTGGCTCAAATACAAAGATACTATCGTCAGCTTGAGCTTTTTTCATTAAAGGAGAGTATTTTTCAAGTGTAACCTGTTGGTAGTCAAGGCCGCAGGTAATATCTGGTTTTATATTATTTTGTGCCAAAACATTGATTGCTGAGTCTACCGCTATGATGATGAATTTTGAGCGGTTATTTTTGATAGTGTCTATATCGCTTGAAAGAGATGGTCCAGAAGCTACTATGAGCGCAGGTTTATTTTTTGCTTTACCTTTTAATAAATTTAAACCTCCACAAAGCGCTACATCAGATATATTCCTTACCACATTTTCTATTATATTTTGAGATTTTAAAAGCAATGTGTTACGGTTTAAAACAACCGGTGTGTAAAGTTTTTGTATGAGTTGATTTATTTTTTGAGATATTGTTGAGTCTAAAAGCGGGTTCGCGATAACTAATAAATCGCCAAAGTTAAACTTTCCAGCAAATAAATTAAATGTAGCTGTGAGCGTATTTTCTATTTCTTCTTCTTTGTTTGCAAAAAAAAAGAAATTATCATGTTCGAAGCAACCTGATACATCTATATTGTCAAGCACATATTTTAGTCTTTCTAAATCCGTTTCATAGCAAATAATCGTATTGTTTGGAAAATCTTCAATTAGGTGTTTTGCGATATTGCCTTTACCAAAGCCGATTAGCGCAACCACATCTTCTTTTTTTAAATGTGGTTTTGAGTATTCCTCAGCATCAAATTCAAATGGTTTGGCTTGAGTATTTTTAAGTAACTGTTTTAAGTATGTAGCTTTTTTATCAATAACCGATACATTTTTTTCTAACATTTTAACTCCTTATTATTTATTCTACATATTTTATTAAAAAAAACACTTTTTTCAAGTTGCTTGCAAAATTTGTAATTTTTGCTAAAAGTATATTTTATGTTAGAGATTTTGTCTGGCAATGAAGCGATAGCTCAGGCGCTTTTAGAGAGCAATGTGAGGTTTGCAAGTGCTTATCCCGGAACGCCTTCAAGTGAGATTTTGCGCTACTGCCTATATTTAAAATCCAAATACAATTTGAATGCTTATATAGAGTGGTCTGTAAATGAAAAAGTAGGACTAGAAGAAGCTCTAAGCGCTAGCTTTACCGGTATTGATTCGGCTTTTTTTTGCAAGCAGGTAGGTCTTAATGTTGCGCTTGACCCATTGATGAGCGCTTCTCTTGTAGGCACACAAGGAGCTTTTGTGGTTGTTGTAGCAGATGACCCTGGGCCATATTCTTCACAAACCGAACAGGACTCTCGTATGTTAGCTTTTTTTGCCAAAATACCCGTTTTTGATCCTTCAGATATCAAAGAAGCCTATGATTTTTCAAAGAAAGCTATTGAGTTAAGCAGAGCTTATAGACTGCCAGTAATGCTTAGAACTACAACGCGCATATCGCATGGAAGGCAAAATATTATTGTGCAAGATAATATTGAAAATATTGTCTTGAATGCAAACTTTCAAAAAGATCCAGCGAGGTTTGCGGCAACGCCCAAACTAAGGTTTATATTGCATAAAAAATTAAATGAAAAACTCTTCAGTATTGCTTTAAACAACTCAATAAAGTACGATTTTTCAGGTAGTATTTTAATTGTATCAAGTGGTTTGGTCTATAGTAACCTATATGAGCTAATACAAGAATACAAACTACAAAACAAAGTTACACTTGCCAAGATAGATATTCCATATCCTTTGCCAAATATTGATCTGTCAAGATTTGAAAAAACTATAGCAGTTGAGGAAACCTATCCATTAATAGAGTTACAGCTAAATACACAAGGCAGAAGAAACAATATTGTGCCAAAAGAAGGCGAACTCAGCATGGATGTTTGTGAAAAAATTTTGTACAATATTGGTGTTTTAGATTCTTTTGTGCCAGTTAATATTGATTTCCAAGACAAACCGCCTTCCTTGTGCCCGGGTTGTGCCCATAGAAGCGCTTTTTTTGAGATAAAGCAAGTTTATAAAAATGCAATTTTTGCCGGTGATATAGGATGTTACACGCTTGGTGTAAATTTAGGTGTAACAGATACTGTTCATTGTATGGGCGCAAGTGTATCTTTTGCTTTTGGTTTTAATAAAGCATTTAAACTTTCCGACAAAAACCAGCATGTAGTAGCAATCATTGGTGATTCAACATTTTTTCATACAGGACTGAGCGCCTTGATTGATGCAATTCATAATAACGCTGCATTTTTGCTTGTTATACTTGATAATTCTACAGTTGCCATGACAGGTAATCAAAAAACACCATCAAGTCCGGTTAATTCTCTTGGCGAGATAGCAAAACCTATATCTATAGAAAAAATAGTTAGAAGCTTAGATATTGGTTTTTTAGAAATTGTCGATCCGTATGATTTTCAAAAAAGCATTGAGGTACTAAAATTATCAAAAGATTATATTGAAAAAAATTCTTCAATAGCTGTTATTATATTTAGACATTTATGTGTCAATACAGATGAAGGTTTAAAAAATAACCCAATTATTAAAGTTTTTGTGGATAATGATTGCAAGGGCTGTAAATTATGTATCGATGAGTTTGAGTGTCAATCGCTTATATTCAATGAAGATACTAAACAGGTGGAAATTGATAGAAAAACATGCATCGATTGTGCTCAGTGTATATATAGTTGCCCATTTGGCTCCATAAAGGTACTAAAATGAAAATTGTTTTACTGGGAAGGGGCGGTGAAGGTGTACTTTACCTATCAAGGCTGATTATTAAATCGTTTGATGGTCAAAATATACTATCAAGCGAGATCCATGGTATGGCAAAAAAAGGTGGTCTTGTAGAGGTACACTTAAAAATTGGTGATTACAAAAGCCCAACTATTGGTTACAAAAAGGCAGATTTAGTTGTTTTGTTAAATAATTCACTCAAAAAGCTTGCTTATTTATATTCGCAAAATATTATATTTTTGTCTGAAAAAGAACAGGAGTATATTTTAAAATCCAACCCAAAAATGTTAAATATTTATATGTTTGCCAAATTAGCAAAGGTATTAAATATTGATTATCAAAAAGCCATTAGTTTAATTAATAAAAATGATGCAGAATTTTTTAACAAGGGGTTTAATAATGATATTCAATGAACATTTTGAGACAATGCCTCAAGAAGAGATCCAAAAACTTCAGCTTGATCGCTTAAAACAAACGCTTTCTTTAATAAAAAACTCTAACTCATCTCTTAAATCAAAGTATGATTCAATTGAGCCAGATGACATAAAAAGCCTTGATGACTTAAAAAAATTACCTTTTACAACAAAAGAAGAACTCAGAGAAGCTTACCCTCTGAATCATATTACCTATACAGACAAAATAGTAAGAATACATACAAGCTCAGGCACAACAGGCACGCCTGTAATAAATGCTATGAGCCAGTCCGATGTGGAAAATTGGGCAGAAATTGTTGCAAGGTGTTTTTATGCAGCTGGCGTTGACAAAAAAGATAGAATCCAGATAATGCCATCTTTTGGTTTGTTTAATGGCGGGTTTGGTTTTCATTTTGGAGCTCAAAAAATTGGAGCTTTTATAATACCAATGGGTGCAGGTAGGACTCTACTCCAGCTTAAATTCATAAAAGATTTTCAAACAACTGCCATTTGCTCAATTGCTTCATACCCACAAAGACTTATAGAAGTTGCAAACCAAAACAACTTTGATTTTTCTAAAACAAATTTACGCGTAGCCATTTTGGGAGCAGAGACATGGTCAGATGAACTTAGGGCTCGCATTGAAAGTCAGATGAGGGTTAAAACATTTGATATTATAGGCATGACGGAAACTGGTGGTGTTGGCATGGGTATTGATTGTGAGGCAAAATCTGGCATACATATATGGGAAGATCACTATATTGCAGAAATTGTAGATCCAAATACACTAAATCCCCTTGATGATGGAAAAGAAGGCGAGCTTGTTATCACAACTCTAACAAGGGAAGGTTTGCCGCTAATAAGGTATCGTACAAAAGATATAACAAAAATTGTTTCAAGAGATAAGTGCGATTGCGGAAGGACACACTTAAGAGTTTCTCGACTAAAAGGACGCACGGATGATATGTTAAAAGTTAAAGGTGTTAATTTTTATCCATCTCAAATTGAACAGATTTTGCTTCAGTATAAAACAATTGGCCCATACTATCAAATTGTGCTTGAAAACACAAAAGGTAAAGATGAGATTACAATAATTTTAGAAAAAACAAATGGTTTTTCATCTGAAGCAAGAAATAGACTGGAAAACGCCCTCTATGATTTATTGGGTTTTCATTGCATATTGCAAATTGTTCCAGAAAATACAATACAAAGAACGCCAGGCAAAATGGTAAGAGTTATTGACAAAAGACAGAAATAACTTATTTTTTTTGCATATATTCCGATTGTATTAGTGTGGGGTATAAATGAATGTAATCGGTGTTGTACTTACCATTGCTGCTATTTTAACAGGTTTTGTTTTGGGTGGTGGAAAGCCACTTGTTTTAATACAGGTATCAGAATATATCGTCTTATTTGGCGGTGCAGCGGGTATACTTGTTGCTTCTACTACACCTTCTATTATGAAGGATGCTATAAAAGTTATTGTCGGGTTTGCAAAATCAAACCCTCTAAATAAAAAAGTATATTTGGAGTTATTACTGTTTATTTACAACTTATCAGTTAAAGTAAGAAAAGATGGCATATTATCACTTGAAGTAATTGTTGATACGCCAGAAGAAAGCCCTATTATGCAGTCTAATACCTTTTTGCTAAAAAATAAAGGAGCCAAAGAATTTGTAATTGATGCAATAAGAAACATTGTAACGGGTATTGAAATAGAAAAACTTGACGAAATGCTTGATTCTAATATTGAAGTTGTAGAAAAAGAAATGTCTATAGCGCCAAAGATGGTGGCCAAGATTGCCGAAAGTATGCCTGGCATGGGTATTGTTGCTGCTGTTATGGGTGTTATTTTAACCATGGGCGCACTGGGGGGTTCTATTTTAGAAGTAGGTCACCATGTTGCAGGTGCACTTACAGGCACTTTTCTGGGTTTGCTTCTTTGTTATGTGGTGATTGGTCCAATGGCTACAGTTCAAGAAATCAAAAATGAAGAGTTCACAAGTTACTTAAAATCACTTAAAATTGGTATTATTTCTATCGCTAAAGGTGATGCGCCAATTATTGCTATGGAGTCTGTAAGACAAACTATAGCACCCGCCTACCGAACTGAATTTGACGAGGTTGAAAAACTTGCCAAAGAGAGACGATAATGGCAGACAATACCAATTTAGTACGCAAAAAAAAATGCAAAAAGCCTAAACTGCCCGAATCAAGCGTGTGGGAGATAGCCTATGGCGATTTTATGACTTCAATGATGGCTTTTTTCCTTGTTATGTGGCTTGTTGCAGCAACAAACGAACAGCAAAGAAAAATTATTGAGTATTACTTTACACACCCTATGCAATCTGTAAGCGTTTCACAAGGAAGTGGCTTAAATCCATCAAAAGGAGTATTTGATATAGGCTCAAAACAGCTTGTGATCAGCCAGATGCCTTCTGAGAATAAACCCATAACTATAAATAATCAAGCTTCCCAGTTAAAAAGACATGAAAATAAATACGAAATGCAAAATCAAATGGCTTCTATCCTGGGTAAAATTCAAGAAGCAGTAAAGTCAAATAAAGAAATTGCTCCCTATGGTGCCCAGATAAAATTTTCAATCAATGAAGAAGGTTTAAATATTATTTTATTTGATAAAAACGATAGACCGATGTTTGCAAATGGATCTATTGAACCAGAGCCATATACGTTGGAAATCTTAAAAATTATTGCGTCAAATATTAGACCACTTCCAAATAAGCTCGTTATTGAAGGATATGCAAACTATACACCAACTGTTTCTGGGCCATCGAATTGGGATTTGTCAGTTGGTAGGGCAAATTCAGCAAGAAGGGTTTTAGAAAGTCAAGGCATAGTATCGCAGCGATTTTCCAGTGTTGTTGGTTATGGCGATACAAGACCTATGCCAGGCACATTGCCCCAAGATCCGGTTAACAGGCGCATTGTAATATTGATTAAAAAGCTATAGCTCATATCAAATATATTACATTTTTTTAATATTATTCTTTAGATAATTAACGGTATTGACAATGATTATTTTTTATTGTATGTATTTATCCTTAAATTATATTTCTGTTTAAGGGGAGTAATAAAGTGAAGTGGATGAAAGATGTTAAAACTTATACACCTCCAGATTTTCATGTTATAAGAGATCCAGATAGGTGTATTAAATGTAAAGCTTGTGTGGATCAGTGTTCATTTGATGCTACATTTTATGACTATGAAGAAGATAAAATATGGAACTGGGACTCAAAATGCGTAGGTTGCAATAGATGCGCTGCGTTTTGTCCAACAGAAGCCATAACAATAGAAAACCGTTCTACGCCCTATCGTATCAATGAAAGTTGGGGTCAATGGAATTTGGTTGGTGTCAAAAAAAGAGCAGCGTTTGGCGGAGCACCAGTTGTTTCTATGGGCTCAGATAAACCGTATATTGTGTATTGGGATCATATGCTTATAAATGCTTCACAGGTTACAAATCCATCGATAGATCCTTTAAGAGAACCAATGGAGTTAAAAACATTTTTAGGCAAAAAGGTTGACCATTTAGATATAGAAAACGGTAAGCTAAAAACAGTTTTGTCTCCTCAGTTAGAAATTGAGCTGCCTATAATGTTTGCTGCGATGAGCTATGGTGCTTTAAACTATAATGTAATTGAAGCTATAGGCAGGGCAGCAGTTGAGCTTGGTACGTACTTTAACTCTGGCGAAGGTGGTCTTCATAAAGATCATTACAAATTTAAAGGCAATATAATAGTTCAGGTTGCAAGCGGACGTTTTGGTGTTTACAAAGAATATCTTGATGTGGCAAGCGCAATTGAAATTAAAATTGGCCAGGGCGCAAAGCCAGGCATAGGTGGTCACTTGCCCGGTGAAAAGGTTACAGCTTCTATTGCCCAAACGAGAATGATACCAAAAGGCACAGATGCACTTAGTCCTGCACCCCATCATGATATTTATTCAATTGAAGATTTAAGACAACTTATATATGCATTAAAAGAAGCAACCGAGTACAAAAAACCTGTTTTTGTTAAAATTGCATGCGTGCATAACATTGCTGCAATTGCAAGCGGTGTAGCTCAAGCCGGTGCTGATGTAATTGTCCTTGATGGTTTTAAAGGTGGAACGGGTGCATCACCTCAAGTTATCAGGGATAATGTAGGTCTTCCCATAGAGCTTGCCCTTGCAAGTGTGGATGATAGATTAAGACAGGAAGGTTTGAGAGGAAAAATTTCTCTGGTTGCATCGGGCGGTATTAGGAATTCAATGGATGTAATCAAAGCAATTGCATTAGGTGCAGATGCAGTATATATTGGCACAGCCACGCTTATTGCTATAGGTTGCACCATGTGTCAACAGTGTCATACAGGCAAATGTGCATGGGGTATTGCAACACAAGACCCATTTTTGTCAAAGCGCCAAAACCCAAACATTGCTACCCAAAGGCTTGTTAATTTAGTTAATGTTTGGGGATTAGAGATAAAAGAAACGCTTGGTGCTATGGGAATCAACTCTATAGAATCACTAAAAGGAAACAGGCTTGCCTTAAGAGGTTTTAATTTAAGCGAAAAAGAAATGGAAATATTAGGTATATTGCATGCAGGAGAATAATAAAATGAAGCTTGTTAAAATAAATGAAGATAATTGTGTATACTGTCATTTATGTGAGGTAGCTTGTAAAACAGAGCATTCTGTATCAAAAGACATTATAAAAGCTGTAAAAAAAGAAAATGTATTATCGAGGTGTACTGCGGAGTTTAATTATCCATATTCAGCTTCAATAATGTGCAGGCACTGCGATGATGCGCCATGTATTTTTGCATGTCAAAATGGGGCCATGCATAGAGATGAGAGAGGCTATGTAGTGGTTAACATTGAGCTTTGTGTAGGTTGCTGGATGTGTGTTATGGTTTGCCCATATGGTGTTATAAAGCAAGGCAAGAAAGAAGATTTTGGCTTATCTGTAAAATGTGATTTATGTCCGGATAGAAGCATTCCTGCATGTGTTGAAGCATGCCCCAATGAAGCTTTAACTTTTGAAGAGTTGTGAGGATTTATTAAATGAAGTATGTAATAATAGGAAATTCTGTAGCTGGCATTAATGCGGCATCTGCTATTAGACAAAATGATACTCAAGGTGAGTTGTTAATAATATCTGATGAGCAAAGCAGATGTTATTCAAGGCCACTACTTCCCAATTGGATAATAGGAGAAGTAAGTTTTTCTCAAGAGAGAATGTTTTACAGAAGAAGCGATTTTTATGAGAAAAACAATATTAAAGTCATACTTGGCAAAAAAGCAGAACATATTGATACAAAAAATAAAATAGTCTCAATTGAGGATTCAAGCATTATAGATTATGATAAACTTATAATTGCAAGCGGTGCCAATGCAATATTGCCAAAAAATATTGAAGGCATAGAGTTAGATGGCGTATATACGCTTACCAATATTAAAGTGGCAAGAAAGCTAAAAGAGGACTTAGATAATATTAATTCAATTGTAATTGTAGGAGCAGGTTTAATTGGCACAAAGATGGCTTACGATTTGTCAAAAATTGGCAAAAAAGTAACACTTGTTGAATTGGCAAAGAGAGTGCTGTTCCCAGCGATTGACGACTATGGTGCCTTGCTTATACAAGAGCAATTAAAAAAGAGCGGTGTTGAGATAATTTTAAATGATTCTGTTGTGCAGCTAAATGGTAATCAAAAGGTAAAAGAAGTGCTGCTTGCAAGTGGAAAAAACATAACATGCGATGCGTGCTTGCTCAGTGTAGGTGTTGCGCCAAATGTAGATTTTGTTGATAAAAATATAAAGCTTGATAGAGGCATTGTGGTTGATGATTACCTAAAAGCATGCGATGATTGCTATGCAGCTGGTGATGTTGCAAGTATTTATGATATTGTAGTAAATGTAAGAAGGCCTATTCCTATTTTGCCGCTTGCAGCCAGGGAAGGCTATATTGCAGGCCTGAATGCAAGCGGATATGAGGTAAAGTTTGGCGGTGGTTTTGCAATGAATTCCATTGAGATTGGCAATGTAGGGTTTATTTCTATGGGATTAATTGAAAGTGATACTGATGAGGTACTAGAATACAAAAAAGATGACAAATATAGAAAGTTTATTATTAGAGATAACAAATTAATTGGTGTTATTCTTGTAAATAATGTTGAAAAAGCAGGTATGTTTAATTGGATGATAGAAAAAAAGTTTGATGTTTCATGGATAAAAGATACATTTTTAAACAATGATTTTGGGTGGAAATATTTTGATAAAGCTTTTAGAGTGCTAAGGCTTGATAGAAAATTAAAAGGGTAGGTAAGTATGATAGATATAAATAGAAATATTGATAGTTTTTCTATTTCAAATGACCCGAAAGACGCTTCTGGTTGCGGCATCTTTGGTATTTTTCAAACAAAAGGTGATCTTGTAGATGGCAGTGTTGTTGTTTCTGCAATTGATATAATGCGCGATAGAGGAAATGGTTTGGGCTCAGGATACGCCGCATATGGTATATATCCGGAATTTAAAAATTACTATGCGTTGCATTTGATGATTGATGACGATTTGGCAAAGCGTGCTGTAGAGGATTTTTTAGAGCGCAGGGTAATGGTTGCAGAACGCAGCGGTATTCCCACAAGGGGAATGAAAAACAGGAAACGTCCTATGTTTTTTGTATATTTTGTATTGCCAAGAGCCCAGGGCACAAAAGCAGAAAGCGAGTACATGAGCGAAACTGATGCCGATGAATTTATAAACAAGCTTGTGTTCTTTATAAACGAAAATATAAATGGCGCTTTTGTTATATCAAGTGGTAAAAACATGGGTGTATTTAAAGGTATAGGCTATCCCGATGAAATTGCAAATTTTTTCAGAATTGAACGTTACAAGGCTTTTTGTTGGACAGCCCATAACCGTTTTCCTACCAATACGCCAGGCTGGTGGGGTGGCGCACATCCATTTGGTTTGCTTGATTGGACAGTTGTACACAATGGAGAGATTTCATCTTATGGCGCAAATAAGCGATATCTTGAGATGCACGGCTATAAATGTACACAAAAAACTGATACAGAAGCAATTGTATATCTGGCGGATTTAATTGTAAGAAAACACAAGATACCAATAGAGTTGTTAGCCAAAATATTCAGTGCTCCTTTATGGGAAGAGATAGAAAGGATGCCACAAGAGCAGAAAAAACTTTACAAGGCTTTGAGAATAATATACGGTAGAGCATTGCTTAATGGACCGTTTTCAATTTTGTTAACGTTTAAAGGCGGTATAATGGCTCTAAATGATAGGATTAAGCTAAGGCCTCTTGTTGTTGGGCAAAAAGATAATACATACTATTTTTCAAGCGAAGAAGCAGCTATAAAATACATATGCAGGGATGTTGATTCTATAGGTTCACCCGATGCAGGCGAACCAGTTGTCGTTAGACTCACTAATGAGGCTTACAATACTTACTATGGGGTAGAAGATGAAGAGGATTAATGCGTATAATGTTAAATATAATGTCTTGAATCATCAGATAAGACAGGCTGTTTTAGAGGGTAATGATAAAATTGTACTTGATAGTGTTTTTGGTCAATACTATATAGGCTGTGGTATAGCAAAACCCGTAGAAATAGTCATTAACGGCGTACCAGGAAATGATTTAGGTGCATTTATGGAAGGTCCTATTATTATTGTTAACGAAGATGCTCAAGATGGCATAGGAAATACTATGAGTTCTGGAGAAATAATTATTCATGGCAATGCAGGTGATGTATTGGGCTATAGCATGAGAGGTGGTTCAATATTTGTCAAAGGCAATGTTGGCTATAGGGCATGCATTCACATGAAAGCCTATAAAGAAGATATAAGCCCAACAGTAGTAATAGGCGGTTGTGCTGGAGCTTTTATGGGTGAATATATGGCTGGTGGAACATTGATACTGCTTGGACTAAACAGAGATAAAAAACGTTTAACCGGTAACTATGTGGGTACCGGTATGCATGGCGGCTCAATTTTTGTAAGAGAAGGCTTAGATGAGAATTTGTGCTCTCAAGAAGTTCTTATTGGCAAGCCAGACGACAAAGATATGCAAAAAATCCTAACAAATGTAAAGAAATTTTGCGATATTTTTGGTTTTGATTGTGATAAGATAATAAAAGACGAGTTTATAAAAATCACACCAAAAAGTAAAAGGCCCTATGGAAATTTGTACATCCCGGGGCCTTAAATATTAGGAGGTTAAACTCATGAGAAAAAATACAAAACAGCGTGCTATGGTGCATGAAGAGCTAAAATCAAGGTATGATCATCCAACGCCAGAAGAGATTTACTACTCAATAAAGCCAAGATATCCAAAGATTTCTATAGCAACGGTTTATAGAAATTTGCGTATTTTGGCAGAAGAAGGCAAAGTAATAGAGATAAAAAGTGATAAAAACATTTTACGCTATGATGCAAAAACAGAGCCGCACTATCATTTTAAATGCACAAAGTGCAAAGCTGTGCTGGATTTAGATATACCATATAATAAAGCTTTAGATGAAGAGTTAAACAAGAAAGGCTACAAAGTTGATTACCATTCTACGATATTTTATGGTTTGTGTCCAAATTGCGCAAAGTAAATGGATCAAAATCAAGAGTTTTTTGAATTAAAAGATAAAATTTTATACTTAAAAGGCAAGTGGGTTGTTGAAAATGCAAAAGACATTCAAAAAAAAATTTCGAATTTTGTTGGTTTTGAGCGTGTCGATATCTCGCTAGTTGATGAGATAGACACATTTGGTGGACTTTTAATATCAAAAAGTTTTGATAAATCAAAGTTAAGTGGTAAAAATGAAAAAGTAGAAAGTGTACTTGAGCTTGTTTTAAGCAATCTTGCTAAAATCCCGAAGGTAAAAAAGAAAACCCTTTTGTTGCGCTTAAGCAATTATTTAGAAAAAAAACTTAAAGATTATTTGTTTTTTTTGAATTTTATAGGCAACTCAACAATTGATTTTATCTCTAAAATTTCGGATTTTGAATTTCGCACTTTTATAAAAGATATACAAAATATGGGCGTGGGTGCAATTGGTATTGTAGGTATTTTGTCTTTTTTAATTGGTCTTGTTATTGCATATCAGTCTGCCGCTCAATTAAGGCAGTTTGGTGCAAATATTTTTATAGTTGATCTGGTTAGTATTTCAATTGTTAGAGAACTTGGCCCATTGATTGTTGCAATAATTGTTTCAGGCAGAAGCGCAAGCAGCTATACTGCTACGCTTGGCTTAATGAAAGTCCAGGAAGAAGTTGATACACTTGATACAATGGGCGTATCGCCATATACGCTATTGGTGTTGCCGCGCATACTTTCACTTTTTATCGTTATGCCACTTTTGATAGTATTTGCTGATATTATTGGGATTTTTGGGGGCATGATTGTATCAAACCTTGTATTGGGTGTAAACTACGCAGAGTTTTTGGATAGGGCAAGCCGCGTTGTTACGATAAAATCTTTTTTATCCGGTATAGTTAAGGGTCCTGTGTTTGGTATTGTAATAGCATTGATTGGTACAAGTGAAGGTTTTAAAGTTGAGCAAAAAGCAGAAAGTATAGGTACACATGTAACCGCGAGTGTTGTAAAAAGTATATTTAGCGTGATTGTAATAGATGCAATATTTAGTGTGATTTATAGATGGTTAAAGATATAATAATTAGCGTTAGAAATCTACAAAGTGCATACAATGAGCGAATAATACACCAAAATTTAAACCTTGATGTTTACAAAGGGGAAATTTTAGCCATAATTGGCGGTTCTGGTTCTGGCAAAACCACGCTTTTAAAAGAATTAATTTTACTTAAAGAGCCGAAACAGGGTGATATTATTATAGATGGTATAAATATTAAACAATTGAGTTTTAAACAAAAACAGGCTATAAAAAACAAGATTGGTGTAATGTTTCAGTCAGCTGCATTGTTTAGTAGCTTAAGTGTTGGTGAAAATATTGTATATGTGATAAAAAAACGCTATAATATAGACGATGAAACGGCAAAAAATATGGCTATGTTAAAGATAAAACTTTCTGATTTAGACGAAGGCGTTTACTGGTTGTACCCAAGTGAGCTATCAGGTGGTATGAAAAAAAAAGCAGCTCTTGCGCGTGCACTGGCTGTTGACCCTAAGATACTATTTTTGGATGAGCCAGTTAGTGGTCTTGATCCTATAAGTGCAGATGAGTTTGACAAAACGATAAAGAAACTTGTTGAGCTTTTAGGTATCAGTGTAATTATGATAACGCACGATTTGTCTTCGCTTTTAATAGCTGATAGAGTTGCCATTATTGCAAATAAAACAATTATTTTTTGTGATACACCAGATAAAATACACACTGTAGACGATGCCTGGGTAAAAGAACTGTTTATGGGAGAGAGGGGCAAGAGGTTTTTAGATGGAAACAAAGCCTAACTATATACTTGTTGGTAGTTTTGTAATTATATTGAGTGCTGCAATAGTAATTATAGTTCTTTGGTTGTTTGGCTACAGGACAAATGAATCTTACAAGACTTACCTTATTTTAACAAAATATTCTGTAAATGGTTTATCAAGTAATTCTCTTGTAAAATACAAAGGTGTAAATGTTGGTAATGTTGAAAAAATAGATATAGACCCAAACAACCCAGAAATTGTAAGAATTTTTATAAAAGTAAAAAGCAATATACCAATAAAAACTGATACAGTAGCCACAGTTTCAGCTCAGGGATTAACGGGCCTTGCTTCTATTGATTTAACAGGTGGTACAAAAAATGCACCCCTCTTAACCAGTGTTGACCACAACGAGTACCCAATTATAAAATCACAGATGAGTGAGTTGCAAAAAATTTCTCAAGCTTTGCCAAATATATTAGATAGTGCAAACTCACTTATTAAAAGCATGAGTGAAATTTTTAATGAAAAAAACAGACAGCAAATATCATCAATTCTAAACAATACAAACAAAGCAAGCAAAGAATTATCTATTGATTTGCAAAATTTAAATTCAACATTAAATAAAGCAAACGAAGCTATACAATCTATAAAACAGGCAGGAGAAAGCGCAGATAGTGCTTTTCAATCTACAAATAAGCTCATAGCCACATTGCAGGAAAGTTCAAAAAATCTTACCCAGATAAGTTCTGATTTGAGTCAGTTAATAAATGAAAATAAAAATCAAATAAATTATTTTACACATGAAAGTATGTATAATTTAAATCGCATGATAGAAAACATCAATAAAACAGTAAAAACTACTGATGAGCTTGTTAATGAATTAAGATCAAATCCTACTTACATAATATATGGGAAACCCAAAACTCCATCGCCAACTGAAAGGAGTAATCAATGAAAAAAATTGTATTTTTTCTTTTATTAGGCTTATTTTTAGCTTCTTGTTCTGTAAGGGTTAAAAACGTAAACAATACCGGATATAATTACCTGCAGCCTGAGGTTTCTAATGTAAGCCAAAAAAATGAAATAAAAATAAATTCGGTTGACTTAGATAACGTAGAGTCAAATAGACTTAAAAACAACTACATTTTGTATGAGTCAAATGGTGTTTATAATTATTTTGCTTACTCTAAGTGGATAAATTCTCCCCCAACAATGCTAAAAGATTTTATACTTGAAAATATAAGATATATCAAGCAAGACCCTTATGCAAAATATAGGCTTAAAATTCTGCTTTTTAATTATGAGCCACATTTTAATAATAAAGAAAGTTTTTTTTACTTTAAAGCAAGGGCTTTTTTGTATAACTCTCAATATGAGCTTTTAGCAAGCAAAATGTTTGATTATAAAAAGGATTTTAAAAAGAATACAAATGAATCGATGCTGGATGCAGCAGGTAAAGCAACACAGGAATTTTTAGAAAACCTAAATGAATGGTTATTGGGAGTGTTAAAATGAATGTACTTGTTGTTGGCAATGGAGCAAGAGAACATGCCATTTGTTATAAACTCTCACAAAGCAAGCTTTGTGAGAAAATTTACTGTGCAAAAGGAAACGCTGGTACATCACAATTGGCAACAAATGTTGATATATCAGTGCTTGATTTTGAAGCTTTAGCAAAGTTTTGTAAAAAAAATTCGATTGAATTTGTTGTTGTTGGGCCAGAAGAGCCTTTAGCAAAAGGTATTGTAGATTATCTAAATTATGCTGGCATACTAGCATTTGGCCCTACAAAAATAGCTTCAGCAATTGAGTCAAGTAAAATATTTTGCAAAAATTTATGCAAAAAATACTCTATACCAACGGCGGCCTATGAAACATTTGATAATTTTGATGAAGCGTATAGGTATATAAAAAAGGCAATTTATCCATTGGTTATAAAAGCAGATGGTTTGGCAGCAGGAAAAGGTGTAGCTATTGCCAATAATGAATACGAAGCTCTTGCTCACCTCAATGATTGTTTTGCTAATAAAAAGTTTGGTGAAGCAGGAAGTAGAGTTGTTATAGAAGAGTTCTTAGACGGCGAAGAATTGTCTTATATGGTTTTTTGTGATGGCAAAAAATTTGTCCCAATGGTTGCTTCGCAAGACCACAAAAGGGTTTTTGATAATGATTTGGGTCCAAATACGGGCGGTATGGGAGCTTATGCAAAAGCGCCAATA
The DNA here is from genome assembly GCF_049977265.1 of Desulfurella sp. Lineage (GTDB taxonomy): Bacteria > Campylobacterota_A > Desulfurellia > Desulfurellales > Desulfurellaceae > Desulfurella. The sequence goes on from NZ_JBMFGQ010000002.1 coordinate 42,360, forward strand.
GTAAACGCTATACAAAACCAGTGCGATTCTTTAATAGAGCAAACCTTAGATGCTTTAAAAAGTGAAGGGATTGATTACAGGGGAGTTTTGTATGCAGGTTTAATGGTTGTAGATAACAAGCCTTATGTGCTTGAATACAATTGCAGGTTTGGAGATCCAGAAACTCAGGTGGTTTTACCTTTATTAAAAAGTGATTTGTTAGATATTATGCTTAGATGTGCAAATGGCAATTTAGGTGATTATAAAATAGAGTTCGAAGATAAATTCTGCGTAAGTGTGGTTTTAGCAAGCAAAGGCTATCCGGGGCCTTACGAGAAAGACAAGCCTATATATGGCCTGGAAAATGTTACTGACGCAATTGTGTTTCATGCAGGAACATACAAAAAAGATTCAAAAATATATACAAACGGTGGCAGAGTGTTGAATGTAGTGGCGCTTGATAAAGACTTTAAAAAAGCTATAGAAAAGGCTTATAAGGCAATTGAGAGTATTCACTTTGATGGAATGCATTTTAGACGCGATATTGGCAAAAAAGCACTAAAGTACTTTTGAAAAGGAGGAAAATTATGAAAGTAGCAATTATATCCGGCAGTAAAAGCGATGAAAACATTATCTATGAAGCAAAAAAAACATTGGAAGAGTTTGGTATTGAATATAAGGTTTACATTGCAAGTGCCCACAGAAGTCCAGAGTATGTAAAAGAAATAGTTCAAAAAGTAAATGCTGAATTTGATTGCATAATCGCAATAGCAGGGCTTTCTGCAGCATTGCCGGGTTTTATTGCATCATATTCAATTTTGCCAGTAATTGGTGTGCCGGTTGATAGTGAGATGTTTGGGCTTGATGCACTGCTTTCTATTACTCAAATGCCAAAAGGTGTACCTGTTGCATCTATGGGTATTGGCAAAAAAGGTGCACATAACGCAGCATTGTTTGTAGCAAGGATGTTTGCGCAAAAAGACCCTGATTTAAAGCAAAAATTACTTGATTACATTAAAAAAGAAGAAGAAAATATACGCAAAGTTAACGAAGATTTGTAATGAAATCTAAAAAAGAATACTATGCAAATATATATAAGTCTAGGTGTATTAAATATTAAAAAGCTATCTAAGGTAATCGTAAATCATAATAATATTGTATTGTCTTTATACAGCAAACTGTTTCTTTTCAAAAGATATTCAAACCCTATAAAAATAATGATGTTTTATGAAAAATTAGTTTATGAATTTTGATTGTCTAAAAACAGATAATAGCGCACGCTTATCCAGGCTGTATTTAAGAAATATAATTGATTTACCTGCTTTTATGCCAGTTGGTACGCAGGGTATTGTTAAAGCGCTTTTGCCTGGTATGTTAAATGATATAGGCTACAATTTAATGTTATCAAATACATATCACTTGTATTTAAGGCCAGGTGTTGATGTTATTGAAGCTCTTGGAGGTCTGCATAAGTTTGGCAACTTTAATGGTTCTATATTAACCGATAGTGGAGGTTTTCAAGTATTTAGTTTATCTGATTTAAGAAAAGTAACACCAGAAGGTGTGCGTTTTAAATCGCATATTGATGGTTCTTATCACTTTTTTACACCGGAAAAGGTTTTAGACCTACAGTTTCGATTTAAAAGTGATATTGCAATGGTGTTGGATGAGTGTCCCGCTTATAGCCTTGAAAAAAGTTTCGTTGATAAATCACTCAACATTACACTAAATTGGGCAAGACGTTCAGCTTTAGTTGAAAAACCAGACACTTCAGCAGTTTTTGGTATTGTGCAAGGTGGGATTTTTGAAGATTTGAGAAAAAAAAGCGCTCTTGAGATTGCAAGTATGAATTTTGATGGTATAGCCATTGGTGGTTTAAGTGTTGGAGAGTCGCCTCAGGAAATGTACGATACTGTGGCTTCTGTTATACAATATTTGCCAAAAGATAAGCCAAGGTATGCAATGGGAGTGGGCAGACCAGAGGATATAGTGAGATTAGTTGGCTATGGTATAGATATGTTTGATTGCGTAATGCCAACAAGAAATGCACGCAATGGTTATTTATTTACAGACTTTGGTAACATTAATATCAAAAATGCTGCCTATGCAAAAGATGAATCTCCTATTGATGAGCATTGCAATTGTTATACGTGTAAGAGTTTTTCGAGGGCTTTTTTAAGGCATTTATATAAAGCCAAAGAGTTGAGTTTTTATACACTTGCAACAATTCACAATTTAACGTATTATTACAATCTAATGCATCTTATTCAACAGGCAATTATGGATAACAGGTTTGGTGAGTTCAGCAAAAGTTTTTTAGAAAAGAGGCGATATGGAGATAGTTGAGAGTTTGAAAAATTTATTTGAAGAGAGGTTGCAATCTGTTTGCTTGCATAACTTGGGCATATCCGCAAATATGTCAAAGAGAGGACTTTTGGTTGTAGCTAATGATGTATCGCTAGACGATACTAAAAGTCTAAAACTTAAGTTAAGAAAATTTAAAAAGCAATATAATACACCTTTGCTATTTTCGTCGGATTTTTTAGAGAAAAACAAAAACTATTTTTGTATGGAAATTTTGGAATTAAAAGAAAATGCAAAAATTTTATATGGAGATAATCCTGTATCAAATATTAATATTGAAAAAGATGCTTTAAGGAATCAAATAAAAAGAGAAATAGCAAGTAAAATTTTAGCAGTTCGCTCGAGTTTTTTGGAACTGACGCTTGAGAGAAAAGTTGTAGAGGATATTGCTTATAGATCTTTGTATAATTTTTATATTATTACAAAGTATATTTTGTATTTGACTGATAAAATTACACAAAATGTCTTTGAGGATTTTGAAAACCATTTTTCTATAGATTTGAATAATACAAAAAAGCTTTTTTTTATGGAAAAAAGACCTAAATTTGATAAATTATTGCCATTGTTTGAAGGTTACATGAAAGAGTTAGATAACTTTTTGAAAATTAAATTTTAAGGATATACAATGGAAATTCTTTTAATTGGCATTTTAACTGTTTTGGTTTTACCCTATATTTTACAGTTTGTTATAAAATTTAAATCTAACCAATCGAGTGATTTTTTAAAATCATTAGGCAACTGTTTTTCAAGTGGTTTTGATTTATTTGATTAAATATGGATTTAGAACAACTATTGAATAATTTTTGTATATTTTTGAGTGCAAATAAAGGTCTATCCCTAAAGACAGTTCAATCCTATGAAAGCGACTTAAAGGCATTTTGCCATCATTTTAAAACAAAACAGCTCAATGATGTTAATTTGTTTGAGTACGCAAATGTACTTAAAAAATTATACAAACCCGCTTCATTAAATAGAAAAATGTCAAGTATCAGAGCATTTTTAAAGTTTATAAGTAAAGATAATCATTTAAACCTTGATCTAAATAATATTAAAAATGTAAAAACATGCATTAAATTTGAGCAATTAATTGATTTTGAATCGTTGAAAATACTGTTTACAGATACAAGAAATGGCTTGATTTTATTATTTTTTTATGCAACAGGTTTAAGAGTTAGTGAGCTTATTAATCTAAAAATCAGCGATATATATTTTGATGCAGGCTTAATACGTGTTAACGGCAAAGGTTCTAAAATGCGTCTTTTGCCAATATCATACGATGTACTTGATAAGGTCAAAAATTATATTACAAACACAAGAAGTGTATATTTAAACCATTATTCAAAGGATTGCTTATTTATAAGCAAAAGAGGTAAACCTTTTACAAGAGCTGCAATTTGGAAAATAATAAAGTTAGAATCAAAGGCCAAAGGCTTTAATTTACATCCACACAGCTTAAGGCATTTATATGCTACACATTTGCTTGAAAATGGTGCTAATGTAAAGACTATACAAGAATTACTTGGCCATACAAGCATAACTACCACACAAAGATACACGTTTGTTAGTGATGAAGCTTTAAATAAAGCTTTTAAAGAAAGCGACTATTACAGGGAGTAACTATGAAGGTTATTACCTGCCACATTGAGCCAGATTTTGATGCAATAGCAAGTGCCATAGCTGCAAAATTACTCTACCCAGATGCTGTGCTTGTTTTTCCAAATTTGCCAAAGCGTTCAAAGAAAAATTTTCTTATCCAGTCAACAATATACGCATACGCCGATTTTCAAAAAGTGGATTTAGACAAAATTGACACGTTAATAGTTGTGGATACACACCAAAAGTCACGCATTGGGGATTTTGCTAAAATTGTTGACAAAGTAAAGGTTATCTGTTTTGATCACCACCCAGATGGAGATATAGATTGTTGTGAATTATACTTCGAAAAAACAGGTGCAAACACAACACAGGTTGTCATGAAGCTAAAAGAACGCAATATAGATTTTAGCGCAGAAGAAGCAACGTTATTTATGCTTGGAATATATGAAGACACAGGAAAATTATTATACCCTTCTACTACTGTAAAAGATTTTCAAATTTGTGCCTATTTACTAGAAAAGGGGGCAAAATTGGATATAGTTTCGAGTGTTTTAGAAGAAACTATGCAGGAAACTCAAGTGTATTTACTAAATGAGTTAATAAAAAATGCACGTATCTTTGAGTATAATAATATTAATATTGTGCTAAGTTTTGCTCAGCACAGTGATTATATTGGTGAAGTAGCAAATATAGTCAATACTTTTTTAAGCATGAAGAAGGCAGATGCCGCTATTTGCGTGTTTAGGATGCAATCGCGTATTTTTGTTATTGGCCGCTCTGTTAACAAGAAGGTAGATGTCGCAAGAATATTAAAAGTGTTTGATGGCGGTGGGCACACACTTGCAGCAAGCGCTACCGTAAAAGATTTAACTTTAATCGAAGTACTTGACGATGCAACATTGGCTATCAGAGAGAGTTTTTTTCATATAATAAAAGCAAGAGATATAATGAGTACACCTGCAAAATGCGTTGAAAAAGACAATAGTGTTGCTTATTGTAATGAAGTAATGGCAAAATATGGTATAAATTCTTTGATAGTTTTAAATAATGGTGAGCTTGTAGGTATTGCTTCAAGGCCAACACTTCAAAGAGCTATTTATCATAACTATGCGCAAGAACCTGTAGAAAAATTTATGGTGACTGATTTTTTTACCGTTAGCGAAGATGTGCCGCTTTCTACAATAAAGACAATTATTATTGACCAGAAACAGCGCATAATACCAGTAATTAAAGACGCAAAGGTAGTTGGCGTTTTGACACGAACTAATATTTTGAGTTTAATCAATCAGACTGACCAAAAGCTAATGCGTAAAGTTTTAAAAGTTGACTTGAAACTAAAAAACAAATTAGATGAAAAAATTTACAATTTTTTCAGAATTATTTTAGAAGTTAGCTTGAGGCTTAAAATGAAAGCATATGCAGTGGGCGGTATGGTTAGAGATCTTATTATGGATATGCCTATAAAGGATATTGACATTGTGGTTGAAGGTAATGCGATAGAATTTGCGAACGAATTCTCAAGACTTATAGAGGGAAAGCTTGTTACCCATAACGAGTTTAAAACAGCCAGTGTTATAAAAGATGGTGAAAAAATTGATTTTGCCACGGCAAGACAAGAATATTACGATGAAGTATCATCTGGTTTACCACATATTGAGGAAAGTTCTTTAAAACTAGATTTATATCGCAGAGATTTTACAATAAATACGCTTGCTATTAGTTTAAATGAAAATTTTGGAGAGCTCATAGATTATTTTGGCGGTATAAAGGATATCAAAGATAAAAAAATACGTATTTTACACAATTTAAGCTTTATAGAAGATCCCACAAGAGTTTTTAGGGCTTTGCGTTTTGCTGAAAAATTTAATTTTTTTTTGGGTCAGCAAACTGAAAAACTCATGAAAAATGCACTTAATTTGAGTGTTTTAAATGCCGTATCTAAAAATAGGTTATTTTTAGAGCTCAGCTTAATTTTGAAAGAAGAGAAAGTTGTGGAAATTTTGAAAAGGATAAATGAATATAAAATTTTTAAATATTTGCATAAAGAATTTTACATAGAAGAAAGCTGTTTTACATTAATTGAATCTGCAAAAGATTTTGTAAAAATGTGTACTTTTTTTTGTCCGATTGAGTTCAAAATAGAAGCTATTTACTTTTCAATATTAAAGTTTTGCTTTAGAAAAAAATTTAATTTAACAAACATACTAGGCGTAAATGATGAAAAAATCGAAAAGATTTATCAACAAATGCTAGAGATAAATATATTTTTGTCAAAAAAAAGAAATAACAGCGAAATTTATTTTTTTCTTAAATCTAAATTACTTGAATCTCAAATTGCTGCGTTTGCCATTAGTAAAAGCAATTCTGTCAAAAACTCTTTAGTTTTATACATAAGGGATTTGCAGTCTACAAAATCTTTTATTTCGGGAAAAGATTTAATTACGCTTGGATTTAAACCCTCAGAACAATTTGGCAAAATATTAAACGATTGTTTTGAAAAACAAATTGAAGGTAATTTTTCCAGTAAACAAGAGGCTATAGATTACATAAAAAGTAAATATTTAAATTGATTTTTACAATAATAATGCTATAATCACACACAAATATACGCAAATTTTGGGGGTTTGCAATGAAAAGTTACAATGTAGCAGTTGTTGGTGCAACTGGAGCCGTTGGCGAAGATATGATTAAAACACTGGAAGACTTCAATTTCCCTGTAAAAAAACTTTTGCCTCTTGCCTCAGAGCGTTCAATTGGCAAAAATGTTACTTACAAAGGTCAAGAGATACCAGTGGAAGTATTAAACGAAGAATCGTTTAAAGATATAGATATAGCTCTTTTCAGCGCTGGAGGCAGCGTTAGCGCAAAGTATGCGCCTATTGCTGCAAAATCTGGAGCTGTCGCTGTGGACAATACGAGTTACTTTAGAATGGATAAAGATGTACCACTTGTTGTGCCAGAAGTAAATGCAGAAGATATTGCTATGTATAAAAATAAAGGTATTATAGCTAACCCGAACTGCTCTACCATACAGATGGTTGTAGCGCTAAAGCCCATCTATGATAATTTCGGCATCAAAAGGATTGTCGTTTCCACATACCAGGCAACAAGCGGTGCAGGAAGAAGAGCAATGGAAGAATTAATTGACGAAACAAAAGCTTTTTTTGAATTTAAATATGAGTCATACAAGCCAAAAGTTTTTCCAAAGAAAATTGCTTTTAATTGTTTACCACATATAGATGTATTTTTAGACAATGATTACACAAAAGAAGAAATGAAAATGGTAAACGAAACTAAAAAGATTTTCCACGATGATTCAATGAAAGTTACTGCAACATGCGTTAGGGTTCCTGTTTTAAGGGGACACTCGGAATCTGTTAATGTTGAAACAAAAAAGACTTTTGATATAAATGAAGTTAAAGAACTAATAAAAAATGCTGCAGGTTGTGTACTTATGGATGATCCAAAAAGTCTAATCTATCCAACACCTATAGAAGTCAGTGGAAGAGGTGAGACATTTGTTGGACGCATAAGGAAAGATGAGTCAATTGAAAATGGTTTAAATCTCTGGGTGGTAGCAGATAATTTACTTAAAGGTGCAGCTTATAATGCTGTGCAGATAGCTCAGATTTTGATCGAAAAATACTTATAAAGGAGGCCTTTTATGCAAACTTTTAGTCCAAAAAACATACTTGTTCCTACAGATTTGAGTGAGAATGCTCAAAAAGCTATTGAGTACGCGCTTAGTTTGGCAAAAGCCTATGGTGCAAAATTGCACATTTATTATGTAATAACTGATTTACAAGCTGCACTTGGCTATGTGCCATCACTACCACTTGATAAAATAGAGGCTTCAATGAGACAGGAAGCAGAAAACTACTTTGAACATTTAAAAAATAAGATTTTGAAAGATTTTGATAATTTTGATATGCACATTGAAGTTGGAGATGCACCAAAAAAGATTGTTGAGTTTGCATCAACTAATGACATAGATTTAATAGTTATGGGTGCACAAGGCAAAAGTGCTTTTGAGCGATTTGTATTTGGATCAACTACGGAAAAAGTTTTAAGAATGTCAAAGAAACCTATTTTAGTGGTGAAAATGTAAATGACCATAGAGGAGTTTGAAAAAAAACAAAAAAAAATTGCAGTTGTAGGGCTTGGTTATGTTGGTTTGCCTCTGGCAGTAAGTCTTGCTAGATATTTTAGTGTAATTGGCTTTGATATAAATAAAAAACGTATAGATGAACTTAATAAAGGCTTTGATATAACAGGTGAAACCGATAGCAGTTCTATAAAATCACCAAATATTTTTTACACAAACGACGCATCTTTTTTAAAAGAGTCAAGTGTTATTATTGTTACAGTTCCAACGCCTATTTTAAAAAGCAAATTGCCAGATTTAAGCCTTGTTGAAAGCGCAAGCTATATTGTGGGTAAAAATTTGTCAAAAGGTACAATTGTTGTATACGAATCTACAGTATATCCTGGTGTAACGGAAGATGTATGTGTTCCAATACTGCAGAAAGCTTCAGGTCTAACTTACCTCAGTGATTTTTTTGTAGGTTACTCGCCAGAGCGTATAAATCCAGGCGATAGGGTCCACACACTTGAAAATATAACAAAAGTTATATCTGCTTCAAATGAAGAAAGTTTAGAAATTTTATCAAAAATATATGGTAAGATTACAAATATATACAAAGCCCCAAATATAAAAACAGCAGAAGCAGCAAAAGTTATTGAAAATACACAAAGAGATTTAAATATAGCTTTGATGAATGAATTAAGCTTAATTTTTCACAGGATGGGGCTTGACACAAAAGATGTCCTTGATGCAGCTGCCACTAAATGGAATTTTTTGAAATTTGAGCCAGGTCTTGTTGGTGGACATTGCATAAGTGTTGATCCGTATTATTTAACATACAAAGCTCAGGAATTGGGGTATTTGCCTCAGGTTATACTGGCTGGAAGAAGACTCAACGATTCTATGGGTTGCTATATTGCTCAAGAGTCAGTAAAGCTTATTATGCAAAAAAACTTAGGCCATAATTGTCTGATACTTGGCTTTACATTTAAAGAAAACATAAAAGATACAAGAAACAGCCTGGTATTTGATATATATACAGAGCTTAGAAACTTCAATATGAATATTGAGGTTTATGATCCATATGTTATAAAAGAAGAAGTAATATCACATTATGGCAATGTAGCACTTATAGATTTTTCAGAATTAAAACGCTATGATTGTGTGGTGTTAGCTGTAAAGCATGATGAATTTATAAAAGAAAAACTATGGCTTAAATGTTTGAAGGATAAATCATGTTTGATTGATGTAAAAAGCGTGATTGACAAAAAAGACTTACCAGACTCAGTTTATTTATGGAGGTTTTAGAAAGTGATTTTTGTACCAGGATGTGCTGGCTTTATAGGATTTTCTACAACGCTTGCCTTACTTGAACAGGGAAAGATATGTATAGGTATAGATAATCTAAATCAATACTACGATGTTAAAATGAAACAAAAAAGGCTATCTATACTAAAAGGTTATAAAAATTTTATATTTTACGAAGCAGATGTTGAAAACTTTGATACGTTAAAGCTTATATTTCAATTGCACAAGTTTGATAGTATAATAAATTTAGCTGCCCGTGCTGGCGTTAGGTACTCGATGCAAAATCCCTTTGTTTATTTATCTACAAATACACTTGGAACGCTAAATCTATTTGAGCTTGCAAAGCGTTTTGGCGTTGAAAAAGTTGTGCTTGCCTCTACTTCTTCGCTTTATGCGCAAGAGCAAATTCCATTCAAGGAAGACTATTGCGTTAATAAGCCATTATCAGTATACGCAGCTAGTAAAAAAGCAATGGAGGCGATAGCTAATTCTTATTACCAGCTATACGGTATAGATGTTACAATGCTGAGATACTTTACAGTATATGGACCATACGGTAGACCGGATATGAGCATATTCAGATTTATAAAATGGATATACGAAGAAGAGCCAGTCGTTATTTTTGGAGATGGTAGTCAAACAAGAGATTTTACATATATTGACGACGTTGTTAACGCCACCATTGGAGGCTTAAAAAAGGTTGGATGTGAAGCTTTCAATGTTGGTGGAAATACTTCTTATTCTCTTAATTATGTAATCGATCTTATAGAAAAAAACTTAGGCAAAAAGGCAAAAATCGTTCACAAGGAGTTTCATAAAGCAGATGTTTTAGCCACGCGTGCTGATTTTTCGAAGATCAAACAAACTCTGAATTGGGAGCCAAAAGTTAGCATAGAAGAAGGTATTAAAACTTTATGTAATTGGTATATAGATCAAGAGCAATTTTTAAAAGATATCGATATCCAAGAACAAGATAAATGAAACAAACAGAAATTAGTTTTGAGCAGGCTCTAAAGCGTCTTGAAGAGATTGCAAAAAAATTAGAAGAAGAAAATTTGAATTTAGATGATGCGTTAAAGTATTTTGAAGAAGGGATGAGATTATCAAAATTTTGCAACGAACAGCTTTCACAAGCTGAAAATAAAGTTAAGATAATAATGAAAGATAATGTACTAAAAGAGATGGAAGATTTTGAATGATAGATTACTATAGACAAATAATTGATTCCAAGCTAAATCAGTTTTGTAATGATCAAAATTTACATATAGATAATTTTAGAGGAGCTTTGTGCTATAGTCTTGTAAATGGTGGAAAGCGACTTAGAGCTATTTTAGTTTTAACTATAATAGCGCTAAAAAGGCAAGTTAGTGAAGATGATTACAAAATTGCTATGGGTCTTGAAATGATGCACGCATATTCACTAATACATGATGATTTGCCCGCGATGGATAATGCCCTACTTAGAAGAAATTTACCTACCAATCATATTGTTTTTGGTGAAGATCTGGCAATTTTGGCTGGTGATGGTTTAAATACAAACGCATTTTATATGATTTCAAACACAAACATAGCACCCGAGAAAATTGTTAAGATAGTTAAAACATTATCTAAAAAAACAGGTATTTATGGTATGGTTTTAGGTCAGGCTGCAGATATTCTCTCAAGCAAAAACAGATTGAATAAACCACAAAAATGGCTTGTTAACTTTATACATAAAAATAAAACCGCAAGGTTTTTGCAATCATGCTGTGAAATTGGAGCAATCCTATCTGACCAGGATGAAAAAATTTTTTCAAAATTCGGTTTGTATCTGGGTATGTCTTACCAGATCATAGATGATTATTTAGATATAGTATCTGATAAAAAAGTTTTGGGCAAAGATAAAAAGGATATTGATAATAACACACTTACATACCCGAAAGTCTATGGTATTAAAAAAAGTCTTAATCTGGCAAATAAACTCAAAGGTTTGGCGATTGATGCTGTAAAAAATATACAAGGTCATGAAAGATTAATTGAATTAGCTGAATTTATTGTAAAAAGGGTTAGTTAGATGACAAAAATTGAAAGAAAGACAAAAGAAACGGATATTAAACTAGCTTTGAATATTAGTGGTACTTCACAATATAATATTGATACAGGCATTGGTTTTTTTAATCACATGCTCGAGACATTTTCAAGACACAGTGGTTTTGATTTAGACATAAAAGCGACAGGCGATATTGATGTTGATTATCATCATTTAGTAGAGGATGTTGGTATTGTGTTGGGTCAAGCATTTTTTGAAGAAACAAGGAAAGCTACATTTAAAAGGTTTGGATATAGTATAATACCTATGGATGAGGCTTTGGTATTATCAAGTGTTGATTTGGCAAACAGGGTTTATTTAATGTATGATTGCCAGGTAAGTGGAACTATATTAAATTTTGATATAGAGCTTATTGAAGAGTTTTGGAGAGCATTTGTAAGTAATGCCCGTATTGTGTTACATATAAAACAACTTGCTGGTTACAATAAACACCATATTGTTGAAGCTGCATTTAAATCAGTTGCTCATAGCTTAAAAATAGCCTGCACACCTTCAAGCGAAATTTTATCAACAAAACTTACGCTTTAGATGAAAACCATAGCTTTTTATACCTTTGGGTGTAAAACAAATCAATATGAAACGCAATTAATGATTGAGTCTATTGTTAATCAATATAAAGTTGTTGATAAGTCAACTAAAGCGGATATTTATGTTATTAATTCATGTGCAGTTACAAAGTCTGCTTCGGATCAATCAAGGCATGTTTTAAGAAAACTTCAAAGGCAAAACCCAAACTCACATATTGTTTACACTGGTTGCGATAGTTATCTAATTAACGAAAATGATTATTTTGATGCAAGCAATGTACATATTGTAGGCAATAAGTACAAATACGATATATTAAGTGCTATCAAGTGTAGTATAGATACATCTTTATCAACTAAAACATACAATATAGACAAAATTGTATCTTTCTGGAATAAAAGCCGTCCATTTGTAAAAATTCAGGAAGGCTGTAATAATTTTTGCTCTTATTGTGTTGTAGCTCATTTAAGAGGTATTCAAAGATGTAAAGATTCTTCTTTAGTTATTAAAGAAATAGAGAACTTTGCAAGTCAAGGATTTGGCGAGATAGTGCTAACAGGCACAAACATAGGCTCATATGAAAATTTAAAAGAGCTGCTTAAAAAAATCGATTCACTAAAGTATAATTTTAGAATCAGGTTAAGCTCAATTGAGCCTATGTATGTTGATGAAGAGCTTATTGATATAATAGCTCAAGGAAAATTTGCAAAGCATTTGCATATACCTCTCCAATTTGCAAGTGATAGAATACTTAAATTGGCACGCAGAAACTATACTACTTATGATTTTGAAAGAATTGTAAATTATGCTTCAAAAAAAGGCATATTTGTAGGGACAGATATAATTGTTGGTTTTGAAGAAACTGATGAGGATTTTTTAGCTACATACAAATTTATTGAGAATAATGATATTGTGTTTGCGCATATTTTTACATATTCTCATAGGCCTTTTACAAAAGAAGTTTCAAATTACGTAAATAATAATACTTTAAAAGAAAGATCAAATAAACTAAAAGAACTCATAAATATTAAGTTCAGACAAAAAATGCAACAATTTGTCAATAAAAACACACAAATTGTTGTCCAGCAAAAGCGCACCTTTGTTCAAAATAATGAGTACAATTTTGCTATTGCAAGTCAATATTTTAAGGTCTTGACAAAAATAGAAAAAAAAGGCTTAATTGAAGGTAAGATAACTAACTTTGATGGTGTTTATGCGTATTTTGAAAGATAGAAATTTTAAAGACGGCAAAGATAAGATTATTTTTTTGGGTACAGCGGGCGGAAGATTCAGTGTTTTTTACCAAATTCGCAAAAGTGGTGGAATCTGGTTTCACTTAGGCGGTAAAATATTTGTTATAGACCCAGGACCTGGTGCTTTAGTTTCAGCGTTAAAAAATAAGATTAACATGTCCAAGATTGATGGTATTTTTTTAAGTCACAGACATCTAGACCACTGCGCAGATATTAATTCTATAATGGAATCAATGGTAATATCTGAAAAACGCACCAGGTATTTGTTTGCACCATCTGCAGCATTGGACGAAGATCCTGTAGTTTTGCAGTACAATAGAGACAAATTCAATATACTTTACTTAAAAGAATATACAGACTATACTATTGGTGATCTTAAAATTTCCACAAAATTAACACATCTGCATACAACACCAACATTTGGCGCAGTATTTAAATCAGATAATTACTCATTTGCATATATTGCAGATACTTTGTATAGCGATCAATTACCTATGGATTATAGGGCCGATGTAGTTATTGTAAATACAGTTTTTAAAAAACAGATGCCAGGGTATATGCATTTAGCTGCAAGCGATATGTATAACTTTTTGGAAATTTTTAAACCAAAAGTATTGATTTTAACACATTTTGGTATGGGTTTTTTAAATGAAAGCCCTCATCTTGTTGCAAAAGAAATATCTCAAAAGACAAATACAAAAGTAATTGCAGCATGGGATAATATGATAGTGGAGTTAGAAAATATATGATAGCAATAATTGCTAACCCAAAAGCCCGTAGATTTTCAATTAATAAACTTATGCAGATAAAAAAAATGCTTAACCTTTCGTTTAAAAAAGTAGATATATACTATACTAACAAATCGTATGACGGTTTTACAATTGCAAACAATATCAGTTCCAATTATGAAATTGTGTGTTCTTATGGTGGTGATGGTACATTGAATGAAGTGATAAACGGGATCGTAGACAAAGAAGTAAAACTTGGCATCTTGCCTTGCGGCACTTCGGATGTTTTTGCGCTTGAGCTTGGTATATCAAGAGATGCCATTGAAGCTGTAAAAAGACTTTTAAATCCAAAATATATAGATGTTCATTTAGGTAGGTTAAATAATAGATATTTTGTTTTAATGGCAGGAGTAGGAATAGATGCCGCTGCAGTTTTAGATGTTAATCATAGGTTAAAAGAATACTCAGGAAAAATTTCTTATATTTTAAGCGGTATAAAAAGCGTAATGAAATTTGATAAGCAAATTAGTGTGCAAACTCCTTTGGGTGAAAAAACTTGTTACAGTCTTATCGCATCAAATGCTAAAAAGTACGGCGGTAATTTTTCTGTTTTTAATAAAGCAAATTATTTAGAAAAAAATTTATATATATGTTTGTTTTATAGCAAAAAGAATTTACTTGGTATAGTAAAATCTTTGATTGGATTGTTGCTAAATATTGACTCAAAGCTGTATGAGTGTTTTATTGCCAATGAAATTTTTGTTAAAACTGATTCTATACCAATTCAGGTAGATGGTGATTTTGCAAACTTTACTCCGGCACATATTAGTGCAAGCAAAAAATGCATAAAAGTTATTATTTAAAGTAAGACCGTACGTATATTTACTTAAATATAATTATTTAATAACAATTAAAGTTTCTTTAATAGTATGAAAATATCTTGATTTTTCATGATTTTAGTTTATACTCAAAGCTAGCCATGTGGCTTTAAAATAAAAGGCTACTGTCAATTTGAGTAGGAAGTATGCTGTTTTGGGTTCGGATTAGAACAGGAAACAAAATAGTTTTTATATCTGGTGCTTTGTAGTTTTTGATGTATTTATTGGTTTATTTTTATTGTTTTTAATAAAAGTTGAGATATTAGCTAGGAGATTTCATGATAGGTAGTTTTTTAAAAAAGGTTTTTGGAACACAAAATGAGAGAATTTTAAAGAGTATTGATCCATTTGTTGTAAAGATTAACGAAAAAGAGTCCACTTATAAAAATATGAGTGATGAGCAGCTCAAATCTGCTTACAAAAAGCTTCAAATTGATTTTGAGAGTGGAAAGTCATTGGATGATTTGCTTGTTGATTCATTTGCCATAACCAGGGAAGTTGCAAAAAGGACACTTTCTCTTAGACACTTTGATGTGCAGCTTATTGGCGGTATTATTTTGCATCAAGGCAAAATAGCTGAGATGAAAACAGGCGAGGGTAAAACGCTTGTTTCTACTCTACCGATTATACTCAATGCACTTACTAAAAAAAATATGCACCTTATAACTGTAAACGATTATCTGGCAAAAAGAGATGCTCTATGGATGGGGCCAATATATAAATTTTTAGGTCTAAATGTAGGTGTTATTCAACAGGAAAACAAATCTTATTTAGTTGAGTTTGAAAGTAAGGAAACATTTAAAACAAAACTTGTGCCTTGCGAACGCAAAGATGCATATTTGGCAGATATTACTTACGGTGTAAATAGTGAGTTTGGGTTTGATTACTTAAGAGACAATATGGCGTATTCTAAAGATGAGTGGGTACAACGAGGTTTCTATTATGCTATTATTGATGAGGTAGACTCCATTTTGATTGATGAAGCCAGAACACCACTTATTATATCAGGTCCAAGCGGTACACCCACAAAAGTTTACTATGAAGTAGATAAAGCCATAAGTCAGCTTACAAAAGATGATTACGAGGTTGACGAAAAGCTTAAGACCGCTGTTTTAACAGATAAAGGCGTAGAAAAAATCCAAAAACTTTTACGCCTGGATAATCTATACGATAGTAAAAATATAGAAACAATCCATATTGTAAATCAATCACTTAAAGCTCATACATTATTTTTAAAGGATAGAGACTATATAGTAAAAGATGCAAAGGTCATAATTATAGATGAGTTTACTGGCAGAATGATGCCAGATAGACGCTATTCCGATGGCCTTCACCAGTCTATAGAAGCAAAAGAAAAGGTTAAAATTCAAGAAGAGTCGCAGACGCTTGCAACTATTACCTTTCAAAACTACTATAGAATGTACGAAAAGCTTTGTGGTATGACAGGTACAGCAGATACAGAAAGCAGAGAATTTAAAGAAATTTACAATTTAGACGTGGTAGTTATACCAACAAACAAATCTATGGTAAGGATAGATAGACAAGACTTGATATTCAAGACGCACAAAGAAAAAGTTAATGCCATAGTAAACGAAATTAAAACACGATACGAAAAAGGGCAACCTGTACTTGTAGGCACAACAAGTGTTGAAAAATCAGAAGAGCTGCACAAAATTCTTACTAAAATTCGCATACCACATATGGTATTAAATGCAAAACATCATGAGAAAGAAGCTGAAATTATTGCACAGGCAGGCAAGAAAAAAGCAGCGACTATTGCTACAAATATGGCTGGGCGCGGTGTTGATATTAAAATTGACGAGGAAGTAGCAAAACTAGGGGGTTTATTTATTCTAGGCACAGAGCGTCATGAATCAAGAAGGGTTGATAACCAGCTAAGGGGCAGGTCAGGCAGGCAGGGCGATCCTGGGGAATCCAGGTTTTTTTTGTCATTGGAAGACGATTTGCTTAGGATATTTGGCTCAGAACGAATTCAAGTTATAATGGATAAGCTTGGTATAGCTGAAGGAGAGGCCATAGAGAACAAATTTGTTACAAGAGCTGTTGAAAATGCACAAAAGAAAGTTGAAGAATACAACTTTGATATAAGAAAACATCTGCTTGATTACGACAATGTAGCTAACACCCAAAGAAGTGTAATTTATAAGCAAAGAAAAGAAATTCTTGAAAGCGAAAGCATTAAAGATACAATTTTTGATTTCATAGACGACGTAATAAGTTCAACGGTAGATAATTATCTTGAAAATCTTATTGATTTAAAATCACTAAAAATAAAATTTAAGCAAATTTTTAATTTAGAGATTGAAATTGACGAAAAAGAAAATGATAGAGAAAAAATATTTGAGTATTTACGAGATCTCGTAATGAAATCTTATAAAGAAAAAGAAGATATTTTACAAGATCAGATGCGAGAACTTGAGAAAAATATATTACTTCAAGTTTTGGACTCTGCTTGGCGCGAACATTTAAAAAACATGGATGCTTTAAGAGAATCGATTGGACTTAGAGGATATGGACAAAGGGATCCTTTGGTAGAATACAAAAAAGCTTCTTTTGAGATGTTTGAAGATATGATAAACAATCTTAAAGAAGATAGTTTATCAACTCTTTTCCATTTAAAAATTGTATTTGATAATTAAGACACCTTTCTCAAAAGACTTGATGCTCTATATTAAAGGAAAATTTATATGCAATAGTGCTTTTGTTGACAAGCGCTGTACATATGATAAGTGTTCTTTACAAAACATGTTTTCTATGATATTTAAGAAAAAGGATTTGTTATTATTTGATTACAGTTTATTAAAATGGGAAGGTTTAAGTAGTGAGCAAAAAATGGTTTATGAGTATTTAAAAACTTCTGATGTAGTCACTTATAAAGCTTTAGGTGAAAAATTTGGTTTTCATCAAAGAAAGATTGCTTATTTAATGAAAGTCAATCCTTTTGCATATGTTATTCCATGTCATAGAGTGATTGCGAAAAACTCACTTGGTGGCTACAAATTTTCTATTGAACTTAAAAAAGAATTATTAGACTTTGAAAAAAATACATAAGGAGTTTTTGGGATGGATTTATTTGATAAATGTAAAAATTTTATAGCTTATAAAGAAATTGAACAAGCGGGTCTTTACCCTTATTTCCAGCCAATATCTAGCGAGCAAGGCACCGAAGTTGTAATCAACGGCAGAAAAATATTGATGCTTGGCTCAAACAGCTATTTGGGCTTAACTGTTCATCCAAAAGTAAAACAAGCGGCCATTGATGCAATTAAGAAATATGGCACAGGTTGTGCGGGATCACGCTTTTTGAATGGTACGCTTGATATTCATATAGAACTTGAAGAAAAACTGGCAAAATTTACAAAGAAAGAAAAAGCAGTGCTTTTTTCAACGGGTTTCCAAGCTAATTTAGGTGCAATAGCTGGTCTTGTTGGCAAAGATGAGTATGTAATTATAGATAAGGCCGATCATGCAAGTATAGTTGATGGTACAAAGCTGTCATTTGGTGAGGTAAGGCGCTTTTTGCATAACGATATGCAATCTTTAGAAAAAGCCTTAGAATCTATAGGTAACGATGCAAGTAAACTTATTATTGTAGATGGCGTTTATAGTATGGATGGTGATATTGCCAATCTGCCAGAAATTATAAAGTTAAAGAAACGTTATAATGCACGCGTTATGGTAGATGATGCTCACGCATTTGGAGTTATTGGTGAGAATGGTTCCGGTACGGCAAGTTATTTTAATCTTATTGAAGAAACGGATATTATAATGGGCACTTTTAGTAAGTCTTTTGCTTCTTTGGGAGGTTTTATTGCAGCTGATGCTTACGTTATAGACTATTTAAAACATTTTGCGCGTAGTTTAATTTTTTCGGCAAGTATTACGCCTGCATCATGCGCTGCTGTACTTGTAAGCCTTGATATTATGCAAAACGAACCTGAACTTAGAGAAAAGTTATGGGCAAATACAACTCGCATGAGAAATGGTTTAAAAAACGCTGGTTTTGATACTTTTCAAAGCTGTACACCCATTATACCTGTTCTTGTAGGTGATGATTTGAAAGTTTTGCAATATAGGAAATTGCTTTTTGAAGATGGTATTTTTATTAATCCGGTAGTTTCTCCTGCAGTGCCAAAAAATAAAGCGCTTATACGATTGAGTTTAATGGCAACGCACACATTTGACCAAATTGATTTTGCATTAGATAAAATTGAAAAAGTTGGTAAAAAATTGGGCGTTATATGATTATAGAAGTAGATAGTGATTATACAAAAAAAGAATTTATGGAATTTCCTTTTTTGTTATACAAAAAAGATAAATTTTGGGTTCCTCCATTACGATTTGAAGAAAAAAAACTTTTTGATCCAAAAAATCCTTTTTATCAAAATGCAAAAATAAAACTTTTTTTGTATAAACAAGAGGGTGAAATATTAGGCCGAATTGCTGCAATAGTAAATAAATGGCATAATGATTATCACAAAGATAAAGTTGGTTTTTTTGGCTTTTTTGAAACAGTTAACGATTATGAAGTGGCTAAAACACTTTTTGATAGTGCAAGTCAATATTTAAGTGAAAATAATCTGAAGATTATTAGAGGGCCAGCAAATCCTTCACTCAACCATACCTGTGCAATGCTGTATCAAGGCTTTTTCCAAGAGCCTGTCTATATGATGCCATATAATCCAAAGTATTATATAGAACTAACTGAACGCTATGGGTTTAAGAAAGTAAAGGATTTATTTGCTTTTTATTTATCTACAGCTAGCAAACCACACAAAAAGTATTTAGAGTTGAGCGAGAAACTTGCTAAAAAGTATAATATTACTTTAAGGAAACTTTCAAAAAAATTTTTCAAAAGAGATTTAGAGATTTTATGGGAAATATATTGTAAAGCCTGGGCTAATAATTGGGGTTTTGTACCACCCACTAAAGAAGAATTTTTCTACCTTTCAAAAGATATGAAAAATTTAGTTAATGAGGAATTAGTAATAATAGCAGAAAAAGATGGGTTACCTTGTGCTTACTCTGCGATTATACCAGATTTTAATTATATATTAAAGAAAGCTAGAGGTTCAATTACGCCACTAAATTTATTTTCTATAGTTTCAACTCTACCAAAAATTGATAATTATAGATTAATAACATTGGGTATTATACCAGAATATAGACAATTAGGGATTGATTTGCTTTTATACATAAAAAGCTTTGAAGTGGTCGAAAGGCGAAATGGTAAAGGCGGCGAGCTTTCATGGACGCTTGAGGATAATGACAAAATTAACAAAGCTATTTTAACAATGAATTCAGAACATTATAAAACTTACCGCATTTTTGAGAAAAATCTGTAATTTTATTTGTTAGGCTCTATTATATGAGCTTTAAGCAAGCCTTCATAAATCTTTTTTGAAACAGCAGCAGCATAAAGACTATCGTAGCCATGCTCTAAAAAAACTACCATAATTATTTGTGGATCGTGTTTAGGCGCAAATGAGGCAAACCAGGCTTGAGGCAAATACTTTCTAATTTTGTTTAAGTCCCAGTTGCTTTGTACAAGTAAACTATCAAGTTGTTTACTTGTTATTATTTGTGCCGTGCCCGTTTTGCCGCAAATTGTTAGATTGGGTATTTTAGCGTTATTAGCTGTACCAATCTGACTTGATACTGTTAATTCAAGAGCGTTTTTAATAATTTCAAAGTCTTTTTTAGCGTCTTTTATGTAGTATAGCACTGTTTTTGGTTGTATATTGCTTATACGTGGCTTATATGCTATACCGTCATTTGCTATAACTGAAAATGCAACAGCAAGCTGTAGTGGCGTTACAAGGGTATAAGCTTGACCAATAGCGCTTGTAATCGTATCGCCTAAATACCATGGTGTATGGTACATCTTATACTTGTATTGCGGTGAAGCTACAATTCCTTTTGATTCATAGCCAAATAGTCCTACGCTTTTACCAAAACCAAACTTTTCTAAATACTCATCAATTGCTTTTATTCCAAGTTTCATGCCTACTTGGTACATAAAAACATCTGAAGATCCAGATAAAGCAGTGTATAGGTTAATTTTTCCAAAGCCACCAGGTTTCCAATCTTTAAATGTATAAGTGCCAATTTTTATCTCATAAGGACAATAAAGATAAGTATCCGGTGTTATTATGCCTTTTTGAAGCGCCGCGAATATCAAAAAAGGCTTGATAGTAGAACCAGGTGGGTATGCACCTTGAACTGCTCTATTAAACAGAGATATTTTGTCTCCTTGCTGCAATTGTTGCCATTCTTTATTGGAAATACCTTTCACGAAATCGTTTGGGTTAAAGGAAGGCTTACTAACCAATGCCAGTATATCCCCATTACTTCTTAAAATTACTACAGCACCTTTATAATTACCAAGGGCATCATAAGCTATCTGCTGTGCTTTATAATTTATTGTTAAGTGTATGTTCTGGCCTTTTTGAGGCTTTTGATTGCCAAGCACTTTTACCGTAGTACCAGAAACATTGCGCTCAACTTCTTTATATCCCCACTTCCCTTCAAGTTCCTTATTAAACAATGCTTCTACACCCATTCTTCCTACGTAAGAGCCTAGTGCTGCTCCTTTTTTGATATCTTCCTGGTTAGCTTCCGAAATATAGCCAACTACTGGTGCGTATAGGTAAGGATTGCCTAAATATACTCTTTTGGGCTCAATTTCTACGTCAACATTCTTTAGTATGTTTTTATGTGAAAGTATTTCGAATACTTGATCATGAGTAATATCGTTTGCTAATACCTGTGTAGAAAAGTAGCTAATTGAATCGATTTTTTGAACTATTTTTTCTATGGGCTGATCCAAGATTTTTGATAAAAGATTTATTTCTTTTGGATCAGTATTTATGTTTCTTGTAAAGTACAGGGTAAAAGAAGGTTTATTAGAAGCAATAATATAATTGTCAGAAGTTATAAGTTCACCTCGCGCAGGTCTTATGCCAATAAGACGCAAACAATTATTTTTTGCCATTTCATTGTACAGATGGTAATTTAATACTTGCAAATAAAATAATCTCCCAATAATTATTAGAACAGTTATGAGCAAAATAGATTTGATATAGTTTTTTGCAGTGTTAAAATTTTTTGATACCGGAATATCAATCTTTCTTGACATAAACTATTGGTAATAATCTTTGAACTAAATAACAAAAAATATAAAGCAGTAAAACATTTAGCGATGAAATTAAAATTGGTACTCTGAAGATTATAATATCATATATGCCAATCAACAATACAAGCCCAATAAAGAATTTAGAGCCAAAAATACTTTTTGTGAAATCGTTCAAAAAAACAATTAAAGTAAATATAAAAGCATAGTAAAATACAACATTATGCTGCATACAATCCATTATAAATCCTATTAAAAAAGCAGCAAAATAGAATTTGTTTGGGCTATATGTAAAATGAAAGTTATTTGCTATAAGCAGTATTGTAAGAATTAAAAAAGAAAAAGCCTCATACGGCACAAAGAACATATAGCTACTAAATATAGAAAACTCAGCCGCAATTAAAAACACAATTAAAAATATAAAGTATTTCATCTAATTTACCACGTAAACAAAGCTATCATCTAAAAATGTTTTGTCAATTATAACTAATGCGGTTTTGTAAAAGCCCTGAACCTCAAAAACATTTCCAATTGTTCCAATATTTATATTTGGTGTCATGTTGCCAAGCAAACCAGAAGTTATAACTTGGTCACCTTTTTTAATAATACTCTGTGTATTTAAAAATTCAATTTTAGGATCTTTTAAGGAGCCTTTTAAAATTCCCCTATAATATTTATCGTTATTTATAATAAAGCAATCTACCACAAAATTGGTATTAAAAACTGTTTTTACTTTGTATAAATTGCCCACTTTTGATTCTACCGTGCCAACTAGATTTAGCTTTTGCGATACTACTGTTTTGTGTAGCATGTCTTTTGTTGGAGAGTTGGATTTTATATATATATAATTTAAATCTGAAAAATCTTTAAAAACAAATGGGCATTTTAATAGATGAGGGTTAGACTCTACATTTAGATTTCTAATCTTTGCCATTAAAAGTTTGTTTTCTAATGTTAATTTAACAACTTCGCTTTTTAGTTTAGAATTTTCTTGTTGTGTATTTTGTAGTGCTATGTAATTTTTTGCAATACTTGTAATTGAATCTAAGGCATAATAACCGCTGCTTTCAATAGGGTTTATTACATATAGAACACCTTTTGATACAAAAAAACTAAAATTTGTATAATAATTTATTAGTGATAAAATTGCTGCCAATATAGCATATGCTAAAAGCTTTTTCATTCAATGGTAACTTCGCTTAGAAAATCGAGATTTTCTAGAACCTTACCAGCACCAAGCACAACTGCTAGTAATGGTTGGTCAAAAACCTTAACAGATAATCCTGTTTCTTTTGAAATTAAAATATCCAAACCTTTAATCTGTGAACCGCCGCCTGTTAGCATTATGCCATTATCCACAATATCGCTTGCAAGTTCTGGAGGTGTTTGTTCAAGAGCATCTTTTACAGCGTTTACAATTAATGAAACAGGTTCTTTAATGGCCTCACGAATTTCTTCTACTGTAATTTCAATTGAGGTTGGAATTCCGGTTATTAAATCAATACCTTTGATTGATATTTTTTCATTGTCATTATCCTGAGGATAAGCGCTGCCATAGTTTATTTTAATATTTTCTGAGCTTGATTCTCCTATTAAAACAGAATATTTCTTTTTGATATAGCTTGAAATTGCCGCGTCAAGTCTATCACCACCGCATTTGATTGAAACACTGTTAACAATACCGCCAAGTGAGATGACAGCTACTTCAGTAGTGCCACCGCCGATGTCTACAATCATGGAACCTATTGCTTCTTGCACAGGCAGACCAGCACCTATTGCTGCGCTCATAGGTTCTTCAATCAAATATACCTCTCTTGCACCAGCGTCATTTGCTGCATCCTTTACTGCTTTTTTTTCAACTTGAGTAATGCCATGAGGCACTGCTATTATAATCCTTGGTTTAAATATTGTTCTTGAGTTTTTAGATTTTTTTATAAAATACCTTATCATGCGCTCTGCTATTTCAAAATCAGCTATGACGCCATCTTTCATTGGTCTTATAGCTGTAATATTGCCTGGTGTTCTACCTACCATGTCTTTAGCTTCTTTTCCAACTGCAAGCACTTTTTCTGATCCTTTAGCATCTTTTTTTACTGCAACAACACTTGGTTCATTGAGTATTATACCTCTTCCGTTTGCGTATACAACAGTATTTGCTGTTCCTAAATCAATAGCTATTTCATTAGAAAAATAGTTAATAAGTTTACCAAACAAGCTAGTCATTTTTTACTCCTAATTTAAATTCTTTTTTTAATCCACGCTCAACTTTTATTATGTTGGGTTCTTTTGATAAAGCGCTTACGCACGCATGTATCTCTTTTATACTCGACACTTCTATTTCAAGCAAAAATATATCCTGTTCTGCCTGTTTTTTCATTTTAAAATCTGTTATGTTTATGTTTAAATTTGCTATAGCCGATGAAATTTTTGATATTAGGCCAAGCGTATCTTTTGCATATATGGTAAGAATTGTTTTAACTTTCTTTTTCGACTCTTGCCATTGAGCTTTAATTAATCTTTCTGAATTATAGCCAAGTTTTACAATATTTTCACAATCAATCCTGTGTATCATAATTATTCCATTTCTTGAAATATAGCCAATAATTTCATCTCCCGCAACAGGGCTACAACATTTTGCCAATTTTATATCAAAATCACTGCTGCCGTCAATACTAATTACAAAACTAGATTGGGCTGTTTCAACTTCTTTTTTCTTTACAGTGTCTTTTTGAGGTTCCAAAGCACTTAAAATCGTTGCTGGATTTATTTTTTTTAAACCAATATTTTCAAATAAATCGTCTTCTTTAGACAAACCCAAGTTTGACAAGCTGTCTTTAAAAGTTTTAGATTTTAAGTAAGCTTGTAGTGTAATATTATGGCGCAATAGTTCTTTTGATAGCAAATTCTTGCCTATGACAATCATTTCTTGCTTTTCAACTTCTCTAACGCTTTGTTTTATTTTATTACGTGCTTTGGTTGTCTTAACAAAAGACAACCAATCTCTTGATGGTTTATGTGATGGGTTTGTTAAAATTTCAACAATATCTCCACTTTGCAATTCATGCCTTAGAGGAACCATTTTATTATTTACCTTTGCGCCAGTGCACATATCGCCAATTTGCGTGTGAATTTCATAAGCAAAATCAACACATGTAGAACCTCTTGGCAATACTTTTAAATCCCCCGTCGGTGTAAATACATATATTTCTCCGCTTTCTAAATCTGTTTTCATGGTGCTTAAAAATTCTTGAGAGCTTTCATTTTGTGTGTTTTCAAGTAATTTTCTAAGCCATATAAACATTTTGTCGTTGAGGTTGAATTTTTTGCCTTCTTTGTAGCGCCAATGAGCAGCCAAACCTTCTTCGTTTATTTCATGCATTTTTTGGGTTCTTATTTGAATTTCAAGCACTACATCACCAGGTCCAAACACAGTGGTGTGAAGTGATTGGTACATGTTTTGTTTTGGCAGAGCAATATAATCTTTGAAACGATTTAGCAAAGGCCTATAAAGCTTATGGACAACTCCTAAAGCATTGTAGCAGTCTTTTTCGTTTTCTGTAATAATTCTAAATGCTACAAAGTCATAAATGTTATCAAGATCAACATTTTTTCGTTGCATTTTTGTATATATACTATATATATGCTTTATTCTACCATTAACATCACATTTGATATTATTTTGCAATAAATCTTCTTTTAATGAATTTTCTATAAACCTTATGTATTCTTCTTTTCTTTCCAAAAGATTTTCTAGGTAAGACTTTATTTTGTTGTATGATTTGTAGTCAAGGATTTCAAAGCTTCTATCTTCAAGTTCGCTTTTTAGCCAGTAAATACCAAGCCTGTGTGCCATTGGCGCGTAGATATCAAGCGTTTCCTTGGCTATCCTTTGTCTTTTTTCTTCATTGAGGTAAACAATTGTGCGCATATTATGAAGCCTATCAGCTAACTTTATAAGAATGACCCTAAGATCGCTTGCGACAGAAATCAGGAGTTTTCTAAAGTTATCAGCCTGTTTTTGCTCGGCACTTTTATACTGTAAAGACTCAATTTTTGTAAGCGCTTTTACAAGCGTTAAGACATCTTGACCAAAGGCTTCTTCTATTTCTTCGTCTTTAGTTTGTGTATCTTCCAAAACATCATGTAAAAGTGCAGCGGCTATTGTATTTTCGTCTAACAACAGCCCTAATGTAATCTTTGCCGTATTTATTGGATGTATAATGTAGCTTTCATTTGATGCACGTTTTTGAGTTTTATGTTTTTCATAAGCGAACAAAAAGGCTCTATCTACAATATCAAAATTAAAATCACTTTTGCGGCGCTTTATAAGAGCATTTTTTATGCTTTCTTTTAAATCTTTATATGCAAGTTCAATTTCTGGTTCTATTTTATACTCCAAAGTCCCTGCGACAATTCTTTTAATGCTATTACAGTATTCTTGTGCATATTTGGCTTCACGCTAATAAGTGGTTTATCTCCTCTATATAGTGCATGCGTGCGAATCGCTGCCATTTTTACCATCGCGTACTTACTTTCAATATGCTCTAGTGCTTTGTGTACAAGTTCAACAGTTGGCTCCATTAGCCCTCCTCGTATTTTTTTATATTAAATTTCAATTCATTAATTAAGTTTTCTATATTTTTTTTATATTTCACTTGTTCGCAAAATACAATAGTTTGAATCTGTTTAACTGTTTTATCTATTGAATAATTTACAATTGCATATTCAAAATTCCACACCGCATCTAACTCTTTTATAGCATTTTTTAAACGAACATCAAAATTGTTTCTTTGCGTTTTATTAATCCTTTTCATCCACTCTTCAAAAGAGGGTGGTAGCAAAAAAATCGTTGTCACAGAAGGCATTAATTTTTTTACTTTAGAAGCGCCTTGAACATCAATGGTAAGTATTTTGTGTTTGGTGTTTGGTTGAAGTGATGCCTTAGATATGCCATAGTAATTGTCATGCACGTAAGAAAATTCAATAAAAAAATCCTTTTTAACTAATTCATCAAACTCTTCTTTACCTATAAAATAATAATCAACACCTTCAATCTCGATTGAGCGCTTTGGTCTTGAGGTATATGTAACAATACGCTCAAAATTTGCTTTTTCAAGGTTTTTTGCTATTGTTGTTTTACCTACACCGCTTGGGCTTGAAATAATAATCACCATAATTTAAGTCTCATTAATGCGCTCAGCCAAAGTCTGCGGAGCAATTGCAGACATTATAATATGTCCTGAATCTGTTATCAATATAGAACGCGTTTTTTTTCCTTTTGTGGCATCTATTATTTTTCCAGTATTTTTAAATTCTTCCTTTAATCTCTTAATCGGTGTAGAGTCAGGACTTAATATTGCAATAACACGTTCTTTGTTAACAATATTACCAAAACCAATGTTAACGCATACTTTCATGATTACTCCTTAAGTAGTTCTAAATCAATTTTTCCAGCATAGATATCCACTTTTGAAGGTTTGACTCTAATGCAGTCACCTAATCTGTAAACTTTATTAGTTTTTCTGCCAACAATCATTTGTTTTTGCTCAAAAAATGTATAATAGTCATCCTTGAAAGAGCTATAAGGCAAAAAACCTTCAACAAAAATTTCTTTTAGCTCAATAAATGCACCACTTCCTATCATGGAAACAATTATTCCATTAAAAACTTTGCCAATATATTTTTCCATTAACCGTGCTTGCTTCATGTCTTTTGCAAAGTATTCGGCAGCTTCTGTCACAAGCTCTCTTTTTTGAACATTTTTTGTTATATTTTCGAGTTTTTTATAAGAAAAGGTATGCAAATCATTTAGCATTCTGTATAAAATTTTGTGAATTATCAAGTCAGGGAAACGTCTAATGGGCGATGTAAAATGCGTATAGTTTTCAAAACCAAGCGCAAAGTGTCCAATCTCTTGCATGGAATATTCTGCCCTTTCCAGATTTTTTAAAATTATTTTTGATATTATACTCCTTTTGTTTTCTTCTATGGATTTAATAAAATTGTGTATTTTTTTAGCGTTGGGTTTTTTTGGAAAAGCATAACCCATTTCTTTTAATTGAAAAGCTAAATCTAAAAGTTTAGCCGGGTTTGGTTTGTCATGAATCCTGCGCAAAAAAAGGGTTTTCTTGTTCAGGTAGTCTGCAACTGTTTTATTTGCAGAAAGCATAAATTCTTCAATTATTTCATAAGAAAACAATTTTGGTCTTTGCACTATATTTACTATTTTGTTATTTTCTATTATAAAAGCAGCTTCTTTAACATCTAGTTCCAGACTACCACTTAAGAATCTTCTTGCTTTCAAAATTTTTGCCAAAATTTTCATTTTTATTAGGTGTGATTTTAAATTTTTATCACATTCAACTTTACCATTTAAGCAGTTTTCTACAAAATCGTATGTAAGGCGATTTTTATTTTTTATAACACTTTTTGTAAATTTAAAAGACTTACGATGGCCTTTTTTATCAAAATAAATTATAGCACTAAATGCCAATCTGTCCTTGTTTGGCACAAGCGAGCAAATATTGTCAGAAAGTTTTCTTGGCAGCATCGGTATGTTGCTTTGAGGAAAGTAAACGCTAAAGCCTCGATCAAAGGCGCTTTTTTCAATTGCGCTGTTGTCTTTTACATAATGACTCACGTCTGCAATATGTACATATAGCCTATAACCATTTTTTAGAAATTCAACATCTACAGCATCATCAAAGTCTTTTGCGTCCGCGCCATCGATTGTCACTGTGTTCAGATATCTAAAGTCACTTCGTCCAATAAAATCTTTTTCCGAAGGTTCTTTTATGGCTTCTAATTCTTTTTCTACATCACTATTAAACTCTGTTGGCAAATTATATTTATCTATAGCAATAATATCATCGTTACTTTCAGATTGAAAGTAGGCTTCGACAATATTGGCAAATTCAGTATTTTTGGATTGTATAATGTAGGCTTTTATTAATTGGCCTTCACTAGCTTGGTCTACTAATTTTATAAGAAATTTCGTTTTTAATGGTTCAAAAAAATATGATGAATTGATTTTTTTAACATAACCAACCACATATTTGTTGTACCTTTTTGTGACATTTAACAATTTGGCTTTAGGGTGTTTTGCCCAAATAAAAAGTGCTTCAACCTCATCGCCATCTTGCGCAAATTTATCTGAAAAATCAAAAAATTCTTTTTCTATATTGTAAATATTTTTATCGCTTATTATAGCATAATGGGTTTTCTCCAATTTAAATAAACCTTTTATAATGATTTTTTTGTTTTTGTGTTTTTTAGACATGCTCAAAAATGTTTATTTTTCTATCTCTTGCTTTGGGAACTTTTAGTTCTTTGCGATATTTTACGATAGCTCGCCTGGTAACCTGAATATTATTTTTAATTAAAATTTGCCTAAGCGATTCATCATCAAGTGGATTTGATGGATCTTCTTGCGTAATAGCTGCTTTTACTATTTCTAAAATTCTATGCTTCGAAATTCCTTCTTTGGATTCATTAGAAAAAAATACTTTAAAAGGATAAATTTTTGATTGAAATAAAATATATTTATTGGAAAGCGCCCTACTAATTGTAGAGACGCTATAACCTATCATAAGTGCAATTTGAGACATTGACAGAGGCTGCAAAAGGCCTTTTTCAAAAAAAGGTTTTTGCTTTTGTACAACAATATTGGCAATTTTTAAAAGGGTTTGCTGACGCATATTTAATGCATCGTGTATAATTTTTATTTCTTTGATCTTTTCTTTTAAAAAATTTTCATCTTTAATTTGGTTTACTAGAGTTTCGTTAATGATTAATTTGTTTGAAAATTCATCATTTACAATAGGAACAAATTCGCTGCCAATTTGCTTTATCTCTATATCATAGTATATAAAATCTTGATTATTTTGGCCTGTAAGGCCAAAGAGTGGATAAGGCTTGAAGGTTCTAATTTTATGAATATAAAACTGAATTTGATTATTGCTAAAATTATGTCTTTGCAGTTTTTTTATATTAAGACCAAAATCAAATATAGCCTCAATAAATTCTTTTAAGTGTTCAAAATATGGCTCGTTTTTATAAAGAAGTTCGTTTTGTAAATAAAAAAATTCTTTTGTATTTTTGCTTGCGTAGCCCAATGGTTCTAGTTTTATTATTAATTGCCTTATATATTCATATTCTTTGTCTAATTCATAATCTGACAGATAACCCGTTTCATCTGTATTGTTAATAATTTCTTCGGCTATCATTAATTCTTTTTCGCTTAAATTGTAAGATAAGTTTAATTCTTCAATCAAATTTTGTTCCAGGGTTTTTGTTTCTTCGATATATTCCAATTCGTCATATTCTTCTTCACTTTCAAATCTTACCTTATAGTTTTGTTCTAATTCTTTAAATTTACTCTCAAAGTAATTAATTGGTTCATACTTATAGTCTTTATCTATATCGATTAATGGATTTAATAAAATCAATTCATCAATTTGCTCTTGAAGCTCCAGCATGCTTGCACTTAGAACCTTAAGTGATAAATCGAGTTGATGTGTAAGTATAAGGCCTAAGTTTATATTTAATTCATGTCTTAGCTCTAACATAATTTATAGTTTAAATGTTTCGCCTAAGTATATTTTAGCCAATCGCTCATCATTTACAATATCCATTTTAGAACCTTCTTTAATAACCTTTCCATCATATAATATGTATGCTTTATTTACTATATCAAGCGTTTCTCTTACATTATGGTCTGTAATAATTATTCCTAAACCTCTTTCTTTGAGGTCAAATATCATTTTTTTTAACTGTTCAACCATAAGCGGATCAATACCAGAAAAAGGTTCGTCTAATAGTAAAAATTTAGGGTTTGTTGCAAGGGCTCTGGCTACTTCAACCCTTCGTCTTTCACCGCCGCTTACCGCATATGCTTTTGTTTTTCTTATACTGGTTAAGTTAAATTCAGAAAGCAACTCTTCTAAACGTTCTTTTTTGTTTTTTATATCAACAAATTCAAGTACAGCATAAATATTTTGTTCCACCGTTAAGCCGCTAAATACAGAAGGTTCTTGAGGAAGATACGAAATACCTATTTTTGAGCGCTTGTGTATGGGCATTTTTGTTATGTCTTGACCGTCAAGAAAAATTTGACCGCTAGTTGGCCTGATAAAACCTGATACCATATAAAATGTTGTTGTCTTGCCTGCACCATTTGGACCAAGTAGTCCCACAATTTCACTTTTTTTTGCAGTTAGATTAATGCCCGCTACAGCCACTTTTGTTTTATACTTTTTAACAATGTTTCTACACTCAATCACAATAAACATTATATACTAACGTGCCTTAATTTCAAATATATTGTTATTAATGATATTATATTAAGAAAATTTTTTTAACTTTGCACATATCAATATTTGTAATATTGACTTTGGAGAGATTGATGCTATAATTTTTTGTTATGAATAGTGTAGCTTTAAATTACTTAATTTTAACTTTTCTTAATATAAACCCTATTTTCGGTGGAAAGCTTTTAGCAGTAGGCTATGTTAACCTTATGAACTTAAATCCATTTGATGCTTTAACTATAATTATTTTAACAGAGATTGTGACATGCGCCTTATTTTTTCACTTTGCAAATTACCTTAGAAAATTAAAAATTTTTAGTAAAAAATTAAATAAAATTAATCAAAAATGGGTAGAAAAGGGTTCTTATGTTGGTTTTTTTATAGGTCAGTTTTTTATTGGTGAAATGTTTATCGCTTTACTTTTGGGGTTGATTGAAGATAATAAAAATCAAATTTTATATTTTTATGTGCCAATGGTTACAAGCACTATAGTATATACATTGGTTTATTATTATTTAGCGCTTCATGGTTTTAATTTGGTAAAAGACTATGCGATATTTTATAAACAAGTTACTTTTTATAAAAAGCTTATTAGGCTTATCTAGACGATTTATTGAAGCCTTTGGATTAATTTGTGCGAGTGCTTTAATGCTATATAGCTGTGTTACGCCTGCGCCCATAAGTGGTCATTTTGTAAACATAGCGCCAACTCAGGCTCAAGAAAGTGAAGTTGTAGGTAAAGTGGTTAGGTTTGGAGGCTCAATAATTTCTACTGTTCCTCAACAGAATGGCACAACTTGTTTTGTGGTGTTGGGTCTAAAATTAAATTCTTGGGGCGAGCCTTACTCTGTTAAGCCAGAAAACTTTGTCGGTAGATTTATAGCATGTGCAAAAGGCTACTATGACCCAGAAATTTATCAAAAAAACCGCAAGGTAACTTTTGTTGGCAAAATAGTAGGTACTAAAAAAGAAAAAGTTGGGGATTTTACTTATAATTACCCATTAATTGATGTAAAAAGTTTGTATTTGTGGTCTAAGCAAGAAGAAAATAACGTTCGTTTTTCGCCATGCTGGGGATCATACAGCTTGCTGCCATGTCGATAAGCCTATGAAAAAAATACTATTTATTGCCTTTGTACTTTTGTTTTATTCGCATGCCTTTGCGCTTAAAGAGTGTAAAATGCTTTTTCTTAGCAAACGCTATAAAAAAGCTATAAAATATTGCGATAGCGCTGCTTCAAAAACCAATAGCAGTGCTTATTTTTATTTAGGTAAAATTTATTTAAATTTAAACCAACCATCAACAGCATTGGACTTTTTTAAAAAATACAAACAGCTTTCTTTAAAAAAGAATACCATTGGAAAAGCTTATAAGTATATTGCTATTTCATACCTCAACTTATATCTCCGTTACAAATATCTCTATTATAAGGATAATTTAATTAATATGCCTTCAAACGAAGGTTATCAAACAAATTTGTATATGTCGATGAATAACCTGTCAGCTTTGCATTTAATACACCAATGTTTTAATAAAACAATTAATTATTTTCACAAATCTCTGGAGGTTTCACCTATAAACATTGAAGCAAAAATATTTAACGATTTAGCATATGCTTATTTTTTTGATAATAAAATATCTAAAGCTTTGTTTTTTGAAAAAAAGGCCATCAAAAATGCACAAAGGTACAAAGACTTCAAAGACTTACCTTTGTATCTTTTTAACATAAGTTATTTCCGGTATATTAAAAATCAAATTAATGATCCAACAAAAAAACAATGGCAAGAAAACTTTAATAGTTTTCTTGCACATCTAAAAAGATACGTTTTAGAATTTCCCAAATCTAATAGCAATACCCAAATTAGTAAAATTATCAATAATGTTGAAAAAATAAACTATTAATCGTAGTATTGTGGTGCTAATTTTATTTTACTGAAAAATTCTGGATCATGACCATACCATATTTTTGCTTTCAAAAAACTGGCAAATTCTTTTAGGGACAGAATCGAATAATATGCATCTTTTGAGTTAGATGCTACACCAGGTGCTGTATTGTTTTCAATATTTTCTTTTAGTGGTGCTACATCGCCTGCTATAATTACTGGTCCATAATTGTTGAGTTTTACTACAACACTTTGATGACCTGGCGTATGACCTGGTGTTGGTAAAATAAATATGTTGCCATCAAATAAATTTTTCATACCTACAATTGGTTCCCAATTTATATTTGGGTTTTTGATATCCTCATCCACATAACCATGCTCTAAATTTTTATCATAAAAATTAGCAGCTTTTAATTCTTCAAGTTGCACAATAACTTTTGCTTGGGCAAACTGCTTTGTATTGGCTGCATGGTCAAAGTGCAGGTGTGTTTGGATAATATAGGTTATACTATTTGTATCTATACCTAATTTTGAAAGTGCTTCTTTTGGGGTTTCTGCTTTATTTTGAACCTGAGCTATGCTTGATTTTGATTCAAAAGAAATACCTGTGTCAATAAGTACTTTATCATTTCCTAAATCGACCAAAAAATAAGGAACAGGAATATCAATGTCTTGAGTTTTATCTGCAGTTGATAGAAGTTTTTGTTTTTTAATTGTTTGTATACCACTTGAAAGTACATAAAGCTTAGGATACATCTTATGCCTCCTTTCTTTTTGTGTTTTTTAAAAAATTAATTAGTTTGTTACAAGACACATTGCCATCGTTTTTGACACCCGATATAACAGATACCGCAAATGGTTTAACGATCTTTATTGCCTGATGAATGTTGTCTGCATTTAGGCTACCAGCAAGTATAATTGGTTTTTGTGTTTTTAAGTTTATTATGGCTGCCTTTTGCCAGTTTTCTATGAGTTTTGATTTTTCTTTGTGTTGTGCGCAAACAAATATACAATCCACTATTTTATCCAATTTTGTAGCTTTATCCAGTGCATCTTCGAAATTTACATTAACAGGAGCAATAATTTTAATATTTTCAAAATGTTTTTTAATTAAAGCCAATGTATTTATTGATAAAGAGGTATCTTGAATCTGGAGCGTAATTTCTTTACCTAAAGTATCCATCAGGGCTTCTATTAATTTAAAATCTGCCACTTGCGTTATAAAAATTTTTTCTACACTGAATTGCTTTAGTGTTGACTTTAATTCTTCTAATTTTGATATATTTATTTTTATACCTACTCCATCTATTTCTATACCAGAAAGTATTTCAAATTCATTTAGTTTAATATCTGATACATAAACTTTTGGGTATGTCATTTTTACATTGCTGCTTGAATTTTTTTTCTTATTGTTTCTTCGCTTTCTTCAAGAGCTTTTTTAAGTAGCATTGCATCTTTTTTTGCCAATTCTTCTGGTAAAGAATTAGAAACACTCATTCTAAGTTTTAAAAAAGCTTTTAATGTGTCTTTATCAAGGTTTGAAGCTAACTTTAAGTTTGTTTTGCAAAGTTTTACATACTCATCATCCGTTGCTTTTTTTGAAACTTCCATAATTAATTCTTTTAAGTTTTTAAATTTTTCTTCATCTGTCATGGACAAAAGCTTTTCAAATATATTTTTCATTGTATTTTCCAGTTCCCTTGCATCTTGATTAACAAGTTTTACCACATCAATTTTTTCCATATGAAACCTCCTTTTAAAGTAATTTTCTTGCTGCTTTTGATATGCCTTCTGCTGTTGATGGATGCTGGTTGGCATATTCTGCAACATCTTTTAATTTTGCACCCTGTTGAATTAAAACACCAAGTTCTCCAATTAAAGTACTGGCATCTTCGCCTATTATCCATGCGCCTATAAGCTTTAATGATTTTGCGTCATAGAATTGTCTGATTTCTCCTTTGTTTTCTGTTAATATCTGAGCCTTAGCATCAAATGACAAATCAAAGCTAGTCTCTAATATGTCAATTCCCATTGTTTTTGCCTGATCTGGTAAAATGCCTACAAATGCAGCTTCTGGAAATGTGAATACAGAATTTGGAACACACGAGTAATCCATATAATCAATAGGTGTATTATTTGCCAAAATATTGTTTGCTGCAACTAAAGATTGTCTTGTGGCTGAGTGGAATAGCATTGATTTACCATTGATATCACCGCTTGAGTAAATGTGTTTTATGTTTGCTTGCATACTCGGGCTTGATTCTATACCTTTTTTTGTTATCTTTAAGCCTAAATTTTCAGCCCCTTTTGGTATTACAGGTACTCTGCCAAATGCCATCATTACTAAATCTGCCCTTGCTTGCATTTGTTGACCGTTTTGTTCGTAGAAAACACTGTAATCGTTTACATTTTTTTGAATTTTTATAAGTTTTGTTCCAAGTCTTATATCTATGTTGGGATCAAGCATGCTGTATAATTTTTTTGCAAATGTTTCATCCATTTCTGTTAATACCCTGTTGCTTCTTTGAATTACTGTAACTTTAGATCCAAGCTCATTAAATATTGTTGCAGTTTCAAGGCTAATGTAGCCTGCCCCAAGTATGATGATTGATTTTGGCAAATAATCTATTGGTGGATTTAATTTGTATATATCAGTGCTTGTTACACAATACTGGCTACCTTCAATAGGTAAAATAAATGGTTTTGCGCCACTTGCTATAATAATATAATCTGCATAGTATACTTTTTCGCCTTCATCAGTTAAAACTTTAATTCTATGTTCATCTAAAAATTCAGCTGTACCTTTTATAAGGGCAAGATTTGGTTTGGTTTCCTCGAGCTCCTGGGCGTGTTGAGTGTATCTTAGATTTTGAACACCATTTTTGTACTCAATAACCTTTTTATAGTCGCATACTATATCATTTGCAAAGATTCCAAACTGATGAGATTTTTTGAAATACCTGTAAAATGAAGCTGCTTGTCTTATAGATTTTGATGGAACACAACCTTCTGCCAAACAATTACCGCTCATAACACCCTTTTCGTCAACCATGATTACTCTTTTGCCTGCCTTTGCAAGCCTGAATGCTGCCGGGTAGGCACCAGCACCTGCGCCAATTGTTAACACATCTACCTTTTCTTCCATGAACTACCTCCTTTTCCTTTAAATAAAATTTATCTTTAAAATTTTCCAGCAATGCATCTTTTAAATGCATACAAAATTTAATCCTCTTATTAAAATTAGTCAAATTTAAGAATCTTATATTTATTATTAAAATAATTAATAAAATTGCACCATAAGCTATATAAATGTCTTATACAAATCAAATTTATTTATTGTAAGATTATTAAATCATAAAACTGCCACCATTTACAGGCAGATACTGACCACTCATGTAATCGGATAAATCGCTTGCCAAAAAAAGTACAACTTTTGCTACATCAATTGGTTCGCCTATGCGTTTTAGAGGTGTAAAATTAGCAATCATCTCTTTTTGTTCTTTGGGTTGATTAAAAGTAGCATCTGTATTTGTTAAGCCTGGTCCAACTACATTTACTCTAATACCAAACGGGCCTAGCTCTAAAGCAAGCGTTTTTGCCATAGCATCAACAGCACTTTTTGCTCCTGCATGAGCAAAAAAACCAAAAGCAGTTTGTCTTGAAAGCGAACTTGATATGTATATTAGTTTTCCATACTTCTGGTTTATCATATGGGTAACCACAGCTTTTGTGCAATTATAAAAAGCTTTTGTTTCGCCAACGATTTTTTCTTCTATGGATTTATAATCAAGCTCTAAAAATGGTTTTATTGGAAAATTTATATTTGCATTGTTGATTAATATATCAATTGAACCAAATTTT
Source organism: Desulfurella sp. (assembly GCF_049977265.1). GTDB lineage: Bacteria > Campylobacterota_A > Desulfurellia > Desulfurellales > Desulfurellaceae > Desulfurella. The sequence continues at coordinate 79,370 of NZ_JBMFGQ010000002.1, forward strand.
TCCAATGCTGTTTTTACCATTTCATTTACGCTCTCAAAATTTCTTACGTCTGCACGAAAGGATATGGCATTTCCGCCATTATCTTTAATGTAATTAACTACTTCTTGTGCTTTTTGCTCTGAATTGAAATAATTTACAACAACATTTGCACCAAAACTACCAAGAATTTTGGCACAACTGGCTCCAATACCTCTTGATGCGCCAGTAACAATTGCTACTTTTCCTGTTAAATCTAATTTTTTCATTCCAATGCCTCCTTTTTGGAAATTTTAGTAAATGATTATTGTTTTATTAAAATACACCTTATGAATTAATTATCAAGCAATCATATAAATTTAATAAGAATTTGTAGATAAAAATATTGCAGAAATATAAATTGTTTGGCTAGATTATAAGCCAAACAATTTATAAAGTATTATCCTTTTGCCATTTTTTTATTTTTTGCCAGGGCATATGATATAATCCAGGATAATACTGGAATTAAAAATGCTAAAATTCTTGAAAAAGATATACTTAATCCAATATTTTCCTGATATGCAACAACTGATAATGTTATAAAAAAAGAAATAAAAGCGATACCAAATGCAAACCTTACAGGATGACTTTTTGGAGTTTCCATATAATAGGTTGGCTGATTTGATTTAGACAATATAGGTACCAGAACAATAAAAAGCATAATTATTGAAGGTATTATAATTCCACCTATTGATTCTGGATCAATTACAGCACTTTTTGAAAGATGAATTACAAATGTGTTTGGTATAATTTTCAATAATCCATATATCCATAAAAAATACCAATCTGGTTTTACCATAGGTGTAGAATTTGTTGGAGGTCCAAAATATTGCGATGGATGTACTGGATAGAAAGAAGCAATAATAAATAAGAACCCAAATGTTATTAAGAATAAAAATATCATAAGTGTGGTTTGTTGTGGCCAAAGAGGTATACCTAAAATAGAACCTTCATAATCTTTTTTGTTTTCTTTTGGTTGTGTATGTTTCTGTTTTATCATTATAATTAAATGGGCTCCAAGCAATAGTGATATAATAAGAGGCATAATAACAACATGATATGCAAAAAATCTTGGTAAAACGCCAGGAGATGGAAATGCACCATTGAAAACAAAATTTGCCAGAGAATGTCCTATCCATGGGATTTGGGAAGCTAAATAATAGCCAATATTTGTAGCTGTCACAGAAAAAGCATCGTATGGTAATAAATATCCACTAAATGAAGCAAATATAGCTGAGCCTAAAAGCAAAAGTCCAATCCACCAGTTAATTTCTCTAGGTTTTTTATATGATCCAGAAAAGTATACCCTTAACAGGTGAAGCATGATGGAAGCTAAAAATAAATGGGCAGCAAAATGATGTACGTATCGGATTATCATGCCGAGAGGTTGAGCATTGATTGCAAGTATGCTAGCATAAGCAGCAGGCAGTTTTTGGCTTCCTACTTCTACTAATTTTGATGAAGCCTCATAGCCGAACAATAAGTATATACCCGTAATAACAAGAATAACAAAACTAAACAGTGCAATTTCTCCAAAAAAGTAAGTTGGATGTACGGGAAAAGCTTTTCTTAAAAATTTTTTATTGAATCTATCAAGATCTAATCTTTCATTTAGCCATTTATACATTTCGGCCCCCTAAACCATAGGTCCAACTGGACCATCAAAATCACCATCAGCTACAATTTCTTGGATTGTATTAAATTTTATGGGAAGTTGTGGCAGTGGTCTTGGAGCAGGACCAGAGACAACTTTAGCACCTTCAAATATATTGTACATACTCTGATGGCATGGGCAGAATATGTGAGGGTAGGGAGCTGGTGTTTGTGATTTCGGATGCCAGTCAACTGTGCAACCCATATGCGTGCATATAGCACTGTATGCCACAATGCCGTTTATAACCCAATTTAAATGTGTAGGTGCTTTAAACTCAGCTTGTTCTTCATGTATTATCATAATTAAATTTAGGTGTTCTTCTTTACCTAAAGGAAAGGCTAATGCGCCTTTGTCTAATTTTAGAGACTCTTGAGTAATTGTTTGACCTTTTTTGGGCCCCATCGCATAAACAAGTTTATCGCCAGGTGTTATAGGTTTTCTTTCATTTGCCTTAGAGCTTTGGGGTTTTATTGTGCCAAAAGAACTTAGCATAGCTCCAAGCAAACTAACGCTTGCAACACCTATGCTTGCTTTTAATATCTTTCTTCTGGTTATGCAAGATTTACACGTTGGGTTTTCTTGATCAAGCGGATTTTTTATTTCGCTCATTATATTCCTCCTACCATGGAATTTCATCTTTTATATCTTGCGTTATTACTTCATCGTCTATATTAAATTTTCTGTAAAATAAAACAATTAGTGCCATTAAAATAAAATTGAATCCTATGCTCAAGCCAATTATGGAATTTACAGTGCCAGAATATAGCTCAACTATAACGTATGCTGCACAGACTACTTCTGCAATGATTAGTGTCATTATAAACAAAAATGAAAATATACTTGGGTTATCTTTTTTTATTAGTTCTGGCTTGTTGGTATTTTTTTCTATGTAAGTAGATGCTAAGCCTATTATTCCAACAATAATAAATAATAATGACCATGCGATTAATCCTATCTGGTAAGAAGTTAAGTGTGATGCAATCATATAGGATTTGTGTTTTGCGTTTTTGCTAAAAAAGTTTATATGGACTTCATTATGATTTGGACCATGGTATTTTGTAAAATCTTTACCATCAGAGTAAGCAAGCATTACAGTCATATCTTTGTTTGCTATGGTTTTGTCGTGCAATCCGCAAGATTTTAAATTTCTTTCAAAGCTCAAAATAGTTCCATCAGGTGTTGATTCACCTTTATATGATAAAATGCAATCTTTGCCACCTGCCTGTGTTATAGGCTCATGAGAATATGGTGTGTTTGCGTATTCTTCATTTATATATGTTTTTCCATTTTTAACAAAACCCATAAAAATATCGGCACCATTCATTACAGGGCCTTTCGGATTAAAACCAATACCTACCCATCCTTTACCAGGAGATTCTAGTGCAAAATGAATTTTACTTTTATCAATTTTCCAGAATACGTTAATTTTTGTTTTTTCATCAAAAAAGTGATTCGTATATTTTGTTCCAAGCACACTCATGCTGACGTGAGGTTTTTGATTATTGTGTATAATTTCGTAGGTTGTAAAACCTAAAATAATTATACCGATAACAAAAAAAATAATTGAGATTTTTAAGTATCTTGTCATTTCTACCTCCTTTTGTCATTAGTACAATTATAGAACGATGATTGTTTTTTAAAATCGGACATTCTTGATTAATGAAGTTGAACTTTACCTACAATCGTAAAAGTAGTGTACTAAAATAACCTACTTTTGTATAATTGCATATGTTTTTCTTTTATATGGCAAAAGTATCAAAAAAGATGATAAACCAAGAAGTATAAATCCTATAAGTATTATATAACTACCAGGATCTTTTGATGCTGAAATTAGACTAACAAAAGTTTCATGTGCACTTAGAAAATGAATGCTATTTGAAGCAACATTCACCGATTGATTTTCAAAAAGCCATCCACTGGCATAGCCTTTCGATGTAAATACATATAAATTTGATACAAACTGTGAATTATAGTGTTGCAAGTTTTTTAAATACAAAGTAATATTGCCAATTTTTTTAAGTTTATGCAAGTATAGTTTGCTTGATTTATTATTGACTGTAATGTTGATAAAGGTTTTAGACTTATCTGGCATATAGCTTGATTGGTAAAACCAAATTCCATTGTATTTGAATGGATGATTTACTCTTATACTAAACAGTATTTTTTTATTTTTATCTAAAATCAAACCAGTAGTTTTGTATTCTTTTGGTATGCTGCCTTTTTTATAATATTCTACAATAAAACCTTTGCTTTCTATATAAAAAGGTAATGTAGTGGTGTGTGAATTTAGTAAATAGACTGTGTTTGTAGGTTCATTTTTGTTTAATACCACCATACCTCTAAATCCAAAAAAACTTGTTATCAAAGCGCCAATCGCAATTACTAATATAGATAAATGTATAAAGTAAACAGCAAATTTTCTGATCGGATGTTTGTGAACAAGTATAATGTTGTTTTTTTCATAAAAAAATAGCCTTTTTATTTTTAATAATTGCTTTAAATGGTCTTTTTTATTTTCTGGATTTTTAAATTTGAAATTTTTTTGCGCTTTAGTGGGAACTTCAAATAGCCTTTTCGTCTTTAGTATAAGGCTTACAGTGCAACTTATCAGATTCAACATGAACAAAATAATTGCTAACTTGAAATAAAAAGTGTAATAAATATTGTACATACCAATAGATTTTAAAAATGTCGGGTACAAAGATTGCAAGCTCGATATGGCAATCATTAAAGCTATACAAATAAGCAAAAAGATTGTTAAATTCATAGATTTTAAAAAAGCGTAGATTTTATTTAGATGCATAGCTATGAAGTCCTGGCATTATAAAATTTACACCTAAATACGTAATCATAATAGATATAAATCCAACTAACGCAAGGTAAGATAGGAAACGTATGTTTTTACCTTTTATATTATAATGAATATAAATAAGATACACTATCCAGGTAATCAAACTCCATATTTCCTTTGGGTCCCAACTCCAGTAGCCACCCCATGCATATTTTGCCCAAATTGAACCTGTAATTATTCCTGTAGTTAACAGCGGGAAACCAATATAAACAGGTTTTATTAGCGTATCTTTTGAAACATTTTTAGTAGATTTGTGAAAGTATATTAATATAGTAAGGGCTATAAAGAAAGTTAAAATGCCAGTTATTAAAATATTATAGCTTAAAAAATATCGTATAATTGAAGTAAACAATCCAGATAATAAAGCTCCAAAGAAAATAGAGCCAACAATATAGTCACTTTTAAATTTTGATGTATACAAAATATATACGCCTATTAAAAAATTGATTGAAAAGGCTGCATATGCAAGAAAAGATGTGATAACATGTATTGCTAACCAATTACTTTTAAGTGCAGGAATTAAAGGTTCGATATTTTCGCTAAAGCCTGCTATTGATAAGCCAAACAAAGTGAAACTAATTAATAGTGATGAAAAAAGTACAATAAATGCTTTACTTTTTTTTATTAGTATAACTTGAAATAGTGCAATACAAAGAGCGAAAAAAACAAAAGAGGTAAAAGCATCTGTTACTGGTATATGTCCTGCTTTATGCCATCTGTAGAAAAAATAAATTAAATTTTCTATAAAAGATACTATAAACAAAAACTTAGCAGATAATTGAAGTTTTTGAGATTTTACAACAATTCCGATAAACATAAATAATGCAGAAAATAAATATGAAAAGCTTATGATGGAAAATAAAAGCTTCATAAAACCCCTTAATTTTTTAAAATACCTATTTTTAAAGCCAATTTGATAAAATCGGACTTATTTTCTATGTTTAATTTCTCAAAAGCACGCGTTTTGTAGGTAGAAACAGTTTTTTCACTTATATAGTATTTTAATGCTATTTCCCTGTTTGTAAAACCTCTAGCAAAATCTACCATTACTTCTTTTTCCCTATCACTTAATTTATTCCATAGTTGTTTTTCAACAGATACGTTTTGAGTATCACTATTGTTTATCATTTGAGATATAAATTGAGATTCAGCAAACATTTCGCCACTATTGACTTTTTTTATAGCATATATTAAATCGGAATCCATAGATTTTTTCAATACAAACCCTGATGCCCCCTTATTTATAGCTTCTTTGAAGTATTCGTAATCATCATACATTGTTAAAATGATAATTTTTGAAGAGGGTGAAATTTCCTTGATTTGTTCTATGTAATTTAAGCCATTTTCGCCACTTATTGCAATATCCAACAAAACTATGCGTGGTTTTTTATCTCTAATAATATTTACAGCTTCTTTTACTGATGATGCTAAACCCACAACATCAATTTCTTTGTAGAAAGATAACAAACTTTGCAAGCCAGCCAATAATATTTTGTGGTCGTCAATAATAACAATTGATATTGTTTTCATAGTTGCACCTCGAACGATACTATTGTACCTTCATTGAGTTTTGAAGATATATTCAGTTTTCCATCTAAAACGGAACATCGCTCTTTCATCATCACAATGCCAAAATGTTGATCTTTTTGTACTTCAAGATTATTAATTTCAAAACCTACACCATCATCCTTTATTGAGCCATAGATTTTGTTGTTATTTGTGTATACACTAATGTAAATATTACTTGATTTGGAATATTTTATTGAGTTTATTACTGCTTCTTGAATTACTCTGAAAATGCAAGTTGACACATCACTGTTTAATTTTTTGGTATCTAAATTTTCTATATCTAATCGGATATTAAAGTTAGATTTTTTTTGTATATTAAATACAAAATTTTTTAATGCTGACGCCAAACCTAACGTATCCAAAGAAATTGGTCTTAGATTAAAGCATATGTCGTGTATATTTGTTAGTTCATTTGATATGAGATTACTTAGTGAATCAATTTCGTTATTGTGTCCTATGTTTCTTCTTAGTATATCCAGTTGTAGTTTTATATATACCAATGTTTGAGAGAGTTGGTCGTGTAGCTCTTGTGCAATTTTTTTCTTTTCTTCTTCTTGTATACTAATTAATCTTTTTATAAGATTTGATATTATGTTTTGTTGTTTTTTAATTTCTTCTTCGTGTTTTTGCAAGTTATTGCTCATTGCGTTAAATGAATCAAAAAGCAGTCCAATTTCATCATTTCGAAGCAATTTATTAACTTTAACTTGTTGATAATTACCATTGTGAATTGATTCAATAGCTTTACGCAATGTTTTTATTGGTTTTATAAATGTATTTAAAAAAATCATAGATATTAAAATCAATACAAAACCGCCAAACAAAAAAAGCAGTATAATTTTTTTTAAAAAATTTAAAAAAAACAGATCAGCGTCTTTCAAAGACACGCCTATGAGCACGCTTGATGCATTGTTAATTGATGTTTTAATGAGAAAAAGCCTCGTATTGTTTAATTTAATGATTTTTCTATCATTTTCAGAAAATAAACTCCTATACTCATTTTTATTACATAGTATGTTACCTGTTTGAGTTTTTACACAAGCGACTTGTATAAATGGACTTCCAATGATTGTTGCTTTAAGTATTTCTTGTATTCTTTTAACATCATTTTGTTTTGACGGAGTGGATAATTCAATTTTTAGTTCTTCAGCTTTTTTTTTACCAAACCCTTCAAAAAGCTTATAATACTTATTTTGAAATTGGCAGTACTCAAAAAGGACAACAACTACACTTAATAACAAAATCACTATCAAAAAAAGCAGTATAGTTTTATAGAACAAAGATATTCTGTATTTTTTAGTCACAAAAATTTTTTAACCACAAAAAAATTTAATAAGACTCAATTTCTTTTTTTATAAAATTTACACAGTTATTCTCAAAATAGCCATTAGACGGAATCATATACTCTGCATTATTATTTTTTGAAGTGATTATATAGTATTTTGGTATAAATTCTAAGAGTGTTTTGTCTTTTACACTTGTAGCAAATATTACCATATAAAAGTTCCAAGCTACAACACCTTCTAATGAGGATTTGATATTTGTATATTTTGATATTTGTGTGGGAAAACTTGTAGAGTAATACTGGGCTACATTAGAAGAAATATCAACCTCTATAAGCCCCTCTTTCATGCTAGATTTTCTGATATGATAATTATTTATTTCAACAAACTTTAGCAAAGCTTGCCAAACTTTATCGTATGGTGCGTTAATAAACACCCTTTCTCTGATTAGATGTACTTTTTTGTTCGTTTGTGTATTTAAAATATTGCTTAAATTCACTTCACTCGAGCTTGATTTGTATTCTTTTTTTACCTCCTGGATGGTTTTTTCGTGAGGTTTTTGAAATAAATAAGGTGAGTTTGTATGCGGATAAACAAGACCATTCTCAACACTAGTAGAGCAAGATGATATTGCAAAACACGATAAAACTGCAAATAGAAGTTTATACTTCATAAAAACCTCATTTTTTAAGCGTATGCAAAAATGCAGATATATCTTCTATATTTTGCACATTGCTCAATTGTGGGTTTGATGATCTTACAGGCTTCATCATGCCTACATTGTTAAGAGCCCACTCAATTTTTTTTACAGATTGATCAACTATGTTTGGACCTACATTGCCTTGCGCGTTACTGCCATGACATGGCGCACAGATAGATTCAAATAACTGTCTTCCGTGTTGCACATTTGCCGCATATGAAGAAACAGGTGTTGCTGCGATTAGTGCAGCTAAACAAAAAAAATACTTTTTCATAATAAGCACCTCCGTGATTAACTTAATTAATTATAAAATATACTTTTTTTGGAATTTTTAAATCAGAAAAAATCGATTTTTTGTAAGAATTATTCTTACAACCCCCAAGGTAAACTTAGGGGTTGTAATTCATAAGGAGGATTGGCTAAGCATGAAAAAAGCTTAAAAAGCGTATTGGAGCATGACCTTAGTTGTATTATAATCTGATGCATTTCCACCCGTAGCTGCAACATCTGGGTTATCTTTATTGTAAATATCTTCTTCAAGACGCAGATTTACATTTTGATATGGGTACCATGAAAGTCCTACGGCTTCGCCTGATGCATTTAAATCTTTCAACTCAGATGAATGCTGATAAGTATATTTTGCATATATTCCATATGTTCTGTTGTAGTAATAATCTGCATTTATACTAAGGTTATTTGCAGCGACTGCCGATCCGTTAATTAATTGTCCGTTATAAATGTCGTGTCCATAAAAAGTTCCATTTCTATCATGTATGAAAGAGGCAAATATTTCAAAAAGATTGTGAGAGCTAATGTACTGTAATTGGCCGTCTATACCATATTCTTTTACCGAATCAGCATACTGACCGTTTGGACCTGGAGCTTCGTTTGAACTCATATCTTCATGTCCGAAATATCCAAATGTTCCAATTTCGGTATAAATGTGATCAAACTCTGGAAAAAAATATGCCAGTCTTCCATATTCGTCTACATTAGATGTTCCATCAAATGTAGCTGTAGCTGATCCTGGATCGTTTAAAACAACATAAGATGGTGAAGTTTTGCCTACTTGACCGCTTGTTGGGTGATATAGGCCAAAAGCTGCATATAGTCCTCCATGAGTAAATCCGCCAAGCATTGCGTAAATTTCGCCACCCTCTAAAGGACTAGGAGCAAACGCTTCAAAAAACCTATTTCTTGAGCTCATTCCACCTAAAAACCCATGCAACAGGGCACCCCAGTTGCCAACAGAATTTGTTGGATCACTAAATCCTACCATATCTTCACCTCTTAATCCGAAGGTTAAATTATATGGTCCTAATTTCTCATTTGGTCCAATCAATGCTAGATCAAAACCACCCAGCGTCAGTGACCCGCCTTCATCATTAATACCAGTTAGTTCTGTAAATGTGCCTATATTTGGTGCTATTTCACCAGCAAAATACAAACTTGAACCTTTAACCCAATTAAATTTTGTTTTACTTGGTACATTTGATCCACCTTGCATGTGCGAGTATTGTGATTTAACTCTTAGAGAAAGCATTGGAATTTGATTTACCGCCAGGTTTGGCAAAAAGCCCTCTTCTTTTGCTTGCTGTTTGTATTGATCTCTCGAAAATTTTATTAACTTAGAATAATCGTATGTGTAACCATGAAGTTTAAAATCTCTTCCAAAAGGCGTAAGATGAGGAAATACTGTATGACAAACATCACAAGATAAACCAGTTTGTCTAGAAAAAGAAGGGATAGCTTTAGCTTTTTTTGCAAAGCTTAGCATGCTTAGCGCAACTAATAAAAAAAACAGTAATAACTTTGTAAACCGTAAGTTTTTTGGCATAACTTACCTCCTTCATAAATTTTTTAAAATAATATAGTTATTTGGAATTGTTTTGAATCGGAAATTCTATATTTATTTGTAAGAATAATAATTTTTAATGTAAGAATACTTATTTTAGTATTGTTGAATAATTCCTATTGACAATCAAGCAGTAAAATGTTAATAAATTAAGTTAGTTTATTGATAACCTTTGAGGTGCTTTTATGAAAACAGAAACCATTTTACTCCATTATGGCTATAAGCCAGACACTACCAGCTCACAAGCTGTGCCTATATACCAAACTTCATCTTATAGATTTGATTCTATACAAGATGCTCGGGATTTATTTAATCTCAACAAAGAAGGCAATATTTACACAAGAATAGGTAATCCTACTGTGTCAGTGTTGGAGAGCAGGCTCGCAGCAATGCATAATGCCAAAGGCGCACTTTCGGTATCGTCTGGTCAAGCGGCTATTCTATATTCAATTTTAAATTTAGCTTCATATGGCAATAACATTGTAAGTAGTAAATATTTATATGGTGGTACTTATAATTTATTCAAGTACACATTAAAAAAATTTGGTATAGATGTAAAATTTGCCCAAACCAACGAATCTAATGATTTTGAAAAACTTATAGACAAAAATACAAAAGCTATTTATATTGAATCTATCGGTAACCCTACAAATAGGATAGCTGAATTTGAAGAGCTATCCAGTATTGCTCACAATTTCAACATACCACTAATAGTAGATAATACTGTAAGTCCATTAATATTTAACCCATTTGATTTTGGAGCTGATTTAATTGTTTATTCTTTAACAAAATTTATTAGCGGAAATGGTACAAGCATTGGTGGTGCAATTGTCGAAAAGGGCGATTTTAATTGGAATAACCCAAAATTCAAAGATGAATTTGATTTTGATGAGTCTTATCATGGTATTTCGTATATTGAAAAGTTTATAACATCTGGTGTTTTTGTGACAAAAACGAGATTACAGCTATTAAGAGATATAGGCGCTTGTATTTCACCATTCAACGCATTTTTAATATTACTTGGCCTGGAAACACTACCGCTTCGTATTGAAAAACATTGTAAAAATGCGTCAAAAGTAGCAAAATTTTTGTCAGTACACCCCAAAGTTAATTGGGTAAATCATTTATCCCTTCCAGATCATCCAGATTATAAATTAGCAAATAAATATTTTAAAAAAGGTTTTGGAAGCATTATTGGGTTTGGTTCAAATGGCGGTTTTGAAAAAGCAAAAGCTTTTGTTGAAAACTTAAAATTGATAGTTCACCTTGCAAACATAGGTGACGCACGAAGTTTAATCATACATCCAGCGAGCACTACACATAGCCAGCTTACAAAAGAAGAACTTGATCAGGCCCTAATAAGTGTAGATTTTTTAAGGTTATCTGTAGGCATTGAAAATATTGATGACATTATTGAGGATTTAGAACAAGCATTAGGTAGTATATGAGTTTAGTCTTATCTGTCAATATTAGCAAAACTAAAGGTGTTTCAAAAAAACCTATAGATAAAGCAATTGCTATCAAAGGCTATGGGTTATTTGGCGATGCTCATGCCTGCAAAGATTCAAATAGGCAAATCAGTTTATTGGACTTTGATGAAGTGATGGTATTTAAAGATGTTTTGCATTTTGGGTCTTTTGCTGAAAATATAACTACAAGAGGGTTAAATGTTGAATCAGTTTCGCTTGACTCAATGTTAAAAATAGGCTCCATAATAGTGTTAGTAACACAAATTGGTAAAACCTGCAACAATGCTTGCAATATAAAAAAACTTTTAGGTTCCTGTATAATGCCAAAAAAGGGGGTTTTTGGGGTAGTTTTAAAAGGAGGATTAATAAAACCAAACATGCCTATAGAGGTATTAAATGGAGAAAATTTTTACAATAGATAAGCCGTTGAATCTTGAATGTAAAAGAACGCTTTATCCCCCAATCCATATTGCTTATGAAACATATGGTACGTTAAATAACGACAAAACAAATGCGATACTTGTATGCCATGCACTGACTGGTAGCGCATGTGCTTACTCTGAGAATACTGACAAAAAAGGATTTTGGGATGTTATCATAGGGCCTAACAAAGCGATTGATATTAATAAGTATTTTGTAATTAGTTCTAATGTGTTAGGCAGTTGTTATGGTTCAAGTGGCCCAAGCTCAATAAACCCTAAGAAAAATAAGCCGTATGCTTTAGATTTTCCTATTGTTACAATAAAAGATATGATTGATGCTCAAAGGTTACTTATAGAAAGCCTAGGAATTAAAAAACTTTTGTGCGTAATAGGAGGTTCTATGGGTGGTATGCAAGTGTTACAATGGGCAAAAACTTATCCTCATATGGTTAGGTCTGCTGTTGCAATAGCCACCACCTATAGACATAATGCTGTGCAAATTGCATTTAATGAGGTAGCAAGGCAAGCTGTTATAAATGATCCACTTTGGATGGGAGGAAACTACTATGGTGTAGATTTTCCAAAGTATGGTCTGTCAATAGCACGAATGGTTGGACATATAACTTATTTAAGTCAAAATTCGATGGAAAAAAAATTTGGGAGAAATTTGGTAAGAGATAAGCTAGATTTTAATTTTTCTGTTAATTTTCAAGTAGAAAGCTATTTACACTATAAAGGTGAGCAGTTTACACAACGCTTTGATGCTAATTCTTTTTTATATTTAACTAAGGCAATAGATTATTTTGATTTACAGCAAGACTGTCCAAGCTTAGAAGATGCTTTAGCTCAGTCAATAAACATAAAGTTTTTAGTTATTTCCTTTTCATCTGATTGGCTATACCCAAAAGAACAATCTAAGCGCATAGTAAATGCTCTAGAGTCTATTGGCGCAGATGTTAGTTATAAAAATATAAATTACGATTTAGGACATGATTCTTTTTTGTTAGAAGCTGTAGAGCAAAATTTTATTATAGGTAATTTTTTGAAATTTTTATGAGAAAAGATTTTAAAGTTATTTTTTCGCTTGTAAATGAAAATTCAAAAGTATTGGATTTAGGCTGTGGAAATGGAGCATTACTTGAGCTTTTAGTTAAAAAGAAGAAAATAAGCGCTAAAGGTATCGAAATAGACTCAAGTAAAGCTTCAGAGGCCATAGCTAAAGGTATAAGTGTATATGAAGGTGATATGTTTGAGATTCTTCCTAATTACAAAACAAAATCATACGATTATGTAATTTTAAGTCAAACTCTTCAGGAGGTGTTTGACCCGCATTCTATACTTATTGAAGCTTTAAGAGTGGGAAGATACGTTATAGTCAGTTTTCCAAATTTTGGTTATTTAAACAATAGACTAAATATACTTTTTAAAGGCAATATTAAAAATAAAGAGCTTTTTGATTATTGTTGGCACGAAAGAAAAAATTTTCATCCGTTGACGATTTTTGAATTTGAGAATTACTGTTTTAAAAATAACATAAAATTAAGCAAAAGAATTTATCTTTACAATACTTTTTTGTTTAAATCAAATCCTAATATATTTGCTAAATATGCTGTATTTGTTTTAGAATTGTAATATTTAAAAAATTAATTTGCCATTGACAAAATAGTTTTGTTTATATAAAATATAGTAAGTTAATAACTAATTATTTGGAGGTTTTATGAGGCGCCTTGTTATTTTAGGTGGTGGTGCTGGTGGAGCAATGATGTTAAATAAGTTTTACAATGTTTTGGATAAAAATGAGTGGCAATTTACAATTATTGATGAATACGAAACTCATTATTATCAACCAGGTTTTTTGTTTATACCATTTGGTATGTATACAAAAAAAGATGTCATTAGACCAAAAAGAGATTTTTTCCCGCCAGGCGTTGAAGTTATTCTTGAAAAAATCCAACTAATAGATCCAGATAAAAATAGAGTTATTTTAAGTAATAATGCAGTTGTACCTTACGATTATTTAATTATAGCAACGGGTTGTAAAATTGATCCCAGTGAAACCGAAGGCTTAAAAGATGATTTGTGGCACAATAGCATTTTTGATTTTTATACGATAGAAGGTGCTTTAAAGTTAGCTAATTTTTTTAGACACTTTGATGAAGGAAAATTGGTTTTGCACATTACTGAAATGCCAATTAAATGTCCGGTTGCGCCTCTTGAGTTTGTATTTTTAGCAGATTGGTTTTTTACAAAAAAAGGGGTTAGGGATAAAGTTGAAATCAGTTTTGTTACTCCATTGCCAGGCGCTTTTACAAAACCAAAAGCTGCAAGCGTGTTAGGTGATTTTTTGCAGAAAAAAAATATTCAGTTAATTCCAGATTTCAGCATAGAGCGTGTGGATAATGAAAATAAACAAATAATATCTTACGATAATATTAAAGTAAATTTTGATTGTTTGGTTAGTATACCAACAAATAAAGGAGATGAGGT
>NZ_JBMFGQ010000003.1:0-69323 GCF_049977265.1 Desulfurella sp.
TTAATTTAAGCAAAAATTCATACCTATTTTTGTCCCTTAACTTGAGCTTATTTAACAAATGGTTGTATTCAAATTCAAGCTGACCTCTCTTTAGGGGAATTTTTTCGACAAGTAAGTTTAGAGTTGATATTTTGCTTACATTAAAATTATAATTCCTATTTCTTGCTTCTAAATATACAAAGTACAAAAAAGAATCGATAGCATTTAATGGGTCACTATAAGCTTTAAATCTATTAAGTTGTGGATGATTTTTATAGCCTTTGGTTAAAGACAAAAGGACTTTTTTTGCAAGTAGTCCTTCTCTCCACAGCGCAAGTAAACCTTTTGTATCTAAATAAACAGGATGCAAAGACCATAGTCTCATGAAAATATTATAACTACAGGTATATTTTTTTTCAATAAACAATTTTGCCTAAAAATCTTTTAATTTTTCTTTTATCATTTGAGCAATAGATTCGCTTATGCCTTTTATGGAGACAATATCTTTTAACGGGGCATTTTTTATATTTTCTATACTACCAAATTTTTCAAATAATTCTTTTTTTCTTTTTGGACCAATAAATTCTATCCTATCAAGTGCACTTGCTATTGTTGTTTTGTTTCTTAGATTTCTATGGTATGTGTTTGCAAAGCGATGAGCTTCATCTCTTAGCTTTTGCAAAAAGTTTAAAACTTTTTTATCTGTTTCAACTTTGCCATGTTCTAAATACACGCTATCTTCAACATCATATAAGCTTCTTATGGTTTTATGATCAATCTTTTCTTTTGCTATAGCAATAGCTTTTACACCACAAAAACTTGCTGCTTTTAATTGTATAGGTCCGCCATCAAGTATAACTACATCTGGCAAGATGAGTTTTGAGTTTTTAATCAAATTAATATGCCTGCAAATAGCTTCTTTCATAGATTCATACTCGAATTTTGATTCAAGTTTGTATTTTCTATAGTAGGATTTGTTAAAACCTGAAATATCAAACCTTACAACACCTGCAACTACATATTCAAAGCTAATGTGTGCAATATCAAATACGTCAAAATAATAAGGTATTTTTTCAAGTCCAAGTAATAATTTTATCTGTTTGAAAACTTCCAAATTTGCTTTGAGTTTTGAAAGATGCAAATCCAGCTGTTCTTTGGCATTGTTTTTTGCCAATTCCAATATTTTGAGGTTTTCTCCTTTTTTTGGATAGACAATTTCTACCTTTTTTTCAAAAATACTATTGGATAATTCAAGGGGTTCGCTTATTAAAATTTTTTTAGGCAAAAGTTCTCCCTGAAGATAGTATTGTATGACAAATTCCTGTTTTGATTCCAAATCAAATGACTTATTAAAAAAGAAGCTTCTACCAGCAATAACCTTACCTAACCTTACATTTAAAACATAAACGCAAGTAATATCGTCTTTTTCCAAAAAAGCAAAACAATCCAAAATTTGTGCTTTTGTATCTGTTACAATAGGTTTTTCTTTTAATATATTGATTGCTTCAAGTGAATCTCTAAGCTCAATTGCTTTTTCAAATTGTTCTTCGTTTGCATATTTTTTTATCTGTTCGATGATTTTATTTTTTAGCACATCGTGATTTTTTGACAAAAGAAGATTTATTTCATCAATTAATTTTAAATAGTCTTGTTTGCTTACCATCTGGGCACAGGGCGCAAAACACTTTTTCATCTGATAATAAATGCATGGTTTTTGATTTGTTTTTTGACAGCTTTTGTCATCTTTTTGTATAATTTTATACGAATCTTTTATAACTTTTATAAGCATATGTAAGCTTTCTGCTGAAGGAAAAGGACCAAAATAAAAATCATCTTTGTTTTTTATGCGTCGTGAGTATGTAACACGAGGAAAATTTTCACTATATGTTATTCGCAAGTAAGGGTAGCTTTTATCGTCTCTAAATACAATATTGTATGGTGGACGTTGTTCTTTTATTAAATTTGATTCTAAAAGTAATGCTTCTTCTTCATTTTTTGTAACAATGATTTCAACACTGTGAGCTTCCTGTATCATCTTTTGTTTATAAGGATCAATATTTTTTCTTAGATAAGAAGCCAATCTGTTTCTTAGGTTTTTTGCTTTTCCTATATAGAGCAGTTCGTTTTGGCTTGAATATATTTTATATACACCAGAAAGTTTTGGGATTTGACGCAAAAGTGTTTTATCTAAAAAAATTTCAACACCGTTCATATAGTCAATTATAACAAAAAAATGTATTTTTAGAATATGTAAGCAAAGCTTTTAAGCTTTGCTTACAAAAAAGTATCAGAGGGGGGATGTTCCTGTAACGATTGGTATATTTGGATTTCTTGATGCGCTAACCATTGAGCCGTTATATGTAAAAACCAGCTCATTATTAAATAAAGCTCTTTCTACAAACCATAGACCGCTAGCAAAGTAACCTGTGTTGCAATATGAAATAATTGGTTTATTATTATCCACACCAGCTTTTTTAAGTAAGCTCTCAATTTCTTGTGGTGTTTTAATTAAAAAGTAATTATCAACTTTTTTAACGCACTCGCCTACTGGCAGGTTAACTGCCCCTTTTATGTGGCCATATTTTGCAAGTCGTTTATCACTTGTAAACTCACCTGTGTATTGAGCAAATGGTCTTACATCGACAAGTTGAATTTTATTTTCATTTTTAACTGCCCATTCAACAAAATCGCTAAATACATAAGTTTGTGGTGTATTGCGCTTTATTACAAAATGTGTTTTTGGTAGCGCAACTTCGCCTGATTGAACTGGTCTTTTTTCATCAACCCATTTTTCAAAACCACCATTCATAAAATACACATTTTCAACGCCAGCCCATTTTAGAGCCAAAATAACCCTTGTAGCATTTGTTAAGAAAAATGCAGGATTATCTCCTCCAGAATAAACGATTACAGTGTCAGTTGGTAAAATTCCAGCATTTGATAAAGCTGCTTCGAGTTGCGAGTTACTAGCAATACTTGCAGCTTTAACACCATATTGTTCACTAAAAAGCTCGCCCGTTGGTGTTAAATTTACAGCATTGGGTAAATGTGCTTTTAGATATGCTTCTTGTGGTCTTGTATCTATAATTACCACACCTTTTTTACCAATCATAGATGCAACTTCTTGAGTGCTTAAAATACCAACTTTTGCAAAAGCAAAGTTAAACAATAAAAGCAAAGATAAACATACCATCCATGCTAAACGCTTTAGCATAAGTACCTCCTTTTAAGTAAGTTTCTCACTATATAATATACACATATTATTAAATTTCAACCCTAAAATTTTTTTTGCCAAAAAATTAAACTAATGTATTATAATATCAAAGATATGAAAAGTGTTTTTGAAGTTTTAGAGTTTGATAAACTAAAAAATGTTCTAAAAGAGTTTGCTCAAACAACATACGGTAAAAATTGTATTGATAAGATAGAGCCTGTATTTGACTTCGAAAAAGCTCTCCAAAATTCAAAGATTTTAGATATTTTTTTTGAAAGTCTACAAAACTCTATACCAATACTTGATGATATATACATAGATGATTATCTGGAAAAAGTCATTTATTCGCAATTAAGTGCAAAAGAAATTTACTACATATATACTTTTATTGATTTTATAAGCAAATTAGACAAAGACTTAAATGAAAATGTCAAAAAATATATCAATTTTGTTAATCTTGATAAACTTAAACTTTTAATAGCCCAAACAATTGATGAAACAGGCTACATTAAAGACTCAAGCACAAAAAAACTCTCATTTTTAAGGTCAAAAATTAAAGCAACAAAAGACGATATAACAACGCTTTTGCATTTTTTTGTAAGGAAAAAGGGTTTGCAAAATATACTTCTTGATACGAATGTTTTTTTGAAAAATTCACGCTTTACAATACTTGTAAAGCCAAATTATAAAGAATACATAAAAGCAAGAAAGGTGGATATTTCAAGAGCAGGTTTTTTTGTAGAACCATACGAAATATTTGAAAAAAACAATTATCTTGAAGATTTAATACTGGAAGAAACAAAAGAAATACAAAAAATCCTTGTTGCTTTCACAAACCTTATAAGAAAACACACTCAAGATTTGATTCATAATACAAAAGAACTTGCAAAGCTTGATTGTTTTTGTGCAAAAATCTTATTTGCAAAAAAATTTAATGCAATATTGGCACAATTTGATGAAAAAAATCGTCTTGAAGCTTACAATTTAAAACATCCATTGCTTTTAAAAACTCACGAAAATGTTGTAGGCAACGATTTAAGTTTAAATGGATCTTTAATTATAACAGGTCCAAATACTGGCGGAAAAACAGTATTTATAAAGCAAGTAGGTCTTGCAACGCTTTGTGCGTTTGCCAATATACCAATCTGTGCAGATTACTTTTCGATAGGTAAAGTGTCAAATATATTTGCTGTAATTGGCGACGAGCAAGAAACAGAAAGTTTGAGCACCTTTTCTTCGAATATGGTTAGAATAAAAGAAATAATAGATAAATCAGACGAAAACTCCCTGATACTATTAGACGAACCAGGAAGTGGGACAAGCCCTGATGAAGCATATGCAATCGTATATGCTATATTTTATTATTTAAACAAGAAAAACCCAATGCTTATCATGAGCACGCACTATAGAAATCTGGTATATAAGCTAAAAGATATTGACAATGTCTATTTAGCTGCATTTGAGTTTGACGAAGATAAACTGCAACCTACCTATAAGCTAACCTATGGCAAAATTGGCAAAAGCTACGGCATAGAAATCATGCAAAAGTATTTGAACACTGATATATCCGAAATAGCTAAACAAGCTTTTGAATCAAAAGAAAATCAGCTATTTGACAAATACGAAAAAGAACTTAATGAAATGCTAAGAAAAAAAGATCTATACAACAAACTCATAAAACGATACAAGATGCTCTTTAACAGACTCAATCAACAAATAAATCAGTTAAAGGAAAGTTTATTGAGTGAACACCTGCAAACGCAACAGCAATATAAACAACTGTTAAATACATTAAAAAAAGAGATTTCAAAGGTTATCAAGACCAAAGAAATAAAAGATGCCCAAAGGTTTGTAAGCTCAATTGAAAAATTTGACTTACCAAGTCAGCAAACTCCAAATTCAAGACAAGTATTTGAAAAAGGAGATACTGTAAAGTTAGGAAAATCCTTTGGTACAATTATTAACATAAAAGGACAATATGCTCAGGTAAGTATTGATGGTAAACTTATACAGGCAAAAATATCTATGTTGGAAAAAAAACAAAGTCCACTAAAACAAAGTTCTATAAATATAACTGATTCAACACAGTACAGGCAGGAATTGAATATAATCGGCATGCATGCATTTGAAGCTGAACTTGAAGTATTGCAATTTCTTGACTATGCTGTGGCAAATGATATAAAAGAAGTCCGGATTATCCACGGAAAAGGAAGTGGTGTGCTTAAAGAAATGGTAAGGAATCTATTAAAAGATAGCAAATTTGTAGAAAGTTTTTCAATGGCGCCGCCAAATCTGGGCGGAGACGGTGCTACTATAGTGGTTTTAAAATGAACCTTGCACAAGAAATCAAAAATAGATTAGATATTGTAGATTTTATAAGCAGATATGTAAACTTAAAAAAAATTGGTTCTAATTATGTTGGCTTATGTCCTTTTCATTCAGAAAAAACACCTTCATTTACCGTAAACAAACAAAAACAGTTTTTTCATTGCTTTGGTTGCGGAGAAAGCGGTGATGTAATAACTTTTTATATGAAAATAGAAAACCTGGAGTTTAAAGAAGCAATTAAAAACCTTGCGCTGGAGTTAGGATTGGATGCGGATACTTTAGATGAAAGCACTAAAAAAGAAAATATACTTCTTGATATAAATAAACTTGCTTGCGAGTTTTTTCAAAATAAACTTAAAAATTCAAATCTTGCATTGAAATACTTAGAAAAAAGGCAAATAACAAGAAAAACTCAAGAATTATTTCAGCTTGGATATAACCCAGATGATAACTCATTGCTTGATTTTTTGCTCAAAAAATACACAAAAAAGCAGATAAACGAAGTTGGTATTTTATCGAATTCTTATAATATATTTGGCGGCCGTTTGATGTTTCCAATACACGACGAATATGGTCGCATTGTAGGTTTTGCAGGTAGAGCATTGCATGAAAACCAAAAAGCAAAGTATATTAATACAAAAGAAACAGTTTTATTTTCAAAACAAAAAATACTTTACGGTTTTGATAAAGCAAAAAATTACGCAAAAGATTTTCTTATTGTTTGTGAAGGATACTTTGATTGCATAAGACTATACCAAGAAGGCTTGCAATGTGCGTGTGCAACAATGGGTACAAATCTATCTGATTATCACATAAGGCTAATAAAAAAATATACAAACAAGATTTACTTCAATTTTGATACAGATAAAGCAGGCATAAATGCAATGCTAAAAAACACTAAGGTTTTAGGTCAGCTTGATGCATATGTAATAGAATTTAATTTAGATGATGCAAAAAAAGAAGATCCAGATAGTTTTGTATTAAAATACTCTATAGATGAATACAAAAAACAATTGCAAAACGCAAAAGACTATTTTAGTTTTTTAGAAGAAAAGATACTTGCCCAGTATAACCTCCAAAATGCAAGGCTTCTTCATTCACAACCGATATTTGTTGCAAGTGCAATAAATTCTATAAAAAGCGCAATAGATAGCATAAATGATCCTGTAACAAAAAGTTTGTATTACTCAAAGGCAAGAAGACTCCTTAATCTCAATATACTCCAAAAAAATCCTTCTACCCAAGAAAAACCTAACAAAAAATACACAAAAAATCATTATATAATATCTTACCTATTAAAAGACCCTTTTTTGCTTGATTGGATTGAAGATAAAGAAGAATTTGCAAAAAATTTTAATGATGATCTTAAAAATATATTTTTAAAACTTATAGAAAATAACCAAATTAGTTTTGAAGAATTTGTATCAAATCTGGACAAACAAAGTGCGTCGTTATGCTATGAACTATACCTGTTAACAAATGAAGAAACCATTTCTCAAAAACGCATCAATTTTTTAATGCTTATAAATGCTATGGAGATAGAAAAACTTAAAAAACAGATGCAACATTTTCTAAAAGAGATTGCCAAAAATCCAAATAATGAAGAGCTAAAAGAACTCTACAGACAAACTAAAAACAAACTTCAAAGGCTAAAAAATGAATAAAATAAAAGTGCCATTTAAATTTAATTTAGAATACACGCTTGAAAGCGGGCAAATTTTCAGAATCTCAAAAATAAATGATGGTTATAGAATATTTTCAAGTGTAATATTTGATGTGTATTTTGATGGTAATTACTTATATTACAACAATGTAGATAAAAACTACATAATGAGATTTTTTTCACTGGATATTAATTTTGATAAAATTATTAACCAGATCATGCTTGACAATCACATAATTAAAGCAATAAAAGCATTTGAAGGTTTAATTATACTCACGCAAGATCCATACGAAACAACAGTGTCTTTTATCTGCTCTGCTTTCAACAACATAAAGCGCATAAGATTAATGCTTGATAAGGTAAGTGAGGTCTATGGCAATAAAACAGATTTAGGTTATACATTTCCTTCTTGTAGCGTTAACTTTGAGGAAGAGGTATTATCTAAGTGTGGTTTTGGGTTTAGAAAAAGATACATTTCAAATCTTACACAAAACAAAGATTTTTTTGATAGCATCTATAAACTCGATACAAAAACAGCAAAAATAAAGTTAATGAACTTGCAAGGCATAGGTTCAAAGGTTGCAGACTGTATTTTGCTTTTTGCATACAGGCGTTATGAAGTTTTTTGCACTGATGTATGGATAAAAAGAATAATTGAAAAGCTATACTTTGACAATCGTAAACAAAGTGTAAGAACTATTGAAGAATTTGGAAAAGATTATTTTGGACAATACGCAGGCATTGCCCAGCAGTACTTGTTTTTGGCGGCAAAAAAAGGAGTTATATGAGTTATTTAATTGATTTGGCTGATTTTTTGGTTAAAGCTATTGGGGCGTCTGGATATTTAGGTATTTTTTTTCTGATGTTTTTAGAAAGCTCAATTGTACCGCTACCGGGAGAATTCGTAATTCCACCTGCCGGTTATTTAGCTGCAGTTGGAAAAATGAACCTTTGGGTTGTTATTATTGATGGTACGCTTGGTAGTTTAGCTGGAGCGCTTTTTAACTACTATGTATCCAAAACACTTGGACTAAAAATTGTCTTAAAATTTAGTAAAATTTTCAGACTGGAAAAAGCACTAAAAAAAACTGTTGTTTTTTTTGAAAAACATGGTGCAATAAGTGTTTTTGTAGGAAGACTTTTGCCTACAATCAGACACCTTATTTCAATACCTGCTGGTTTATCTAAAATGAGAGTATTTGCCTTTTCACTTTTTACTACGCTTGGCGCTTTCATCTATACTGCAGGTCTTGCTTTAATTGGCTATTTTGTTGGTAAAAATCCTGATTTATTAAAATATTACATGCATAGGTTTAGCGCTGGATTAATTGCGTTTGCAGTGATTTTAATAATTGGATATATTTTTTATAGGAGAAAGTATGATAAGTGAGTTTAAAAGAATAGGAGATATGCTTTTTTTAATGGGGCTCGTTGATGCATCAAGTGGCAATATGAGCGCAAAGGTAAAAGATGGTATATGGATAACAAAAACTGGTAAATCTTTATATGGTCTAAAAAGCAAAGATATTGTAAAAATTGGGTTTGAAAGGGATGTTCGCTGGAATGCAGCTTCAAGTGAAGTAGAGTTGCATGTAAATATTTACAAAACAATTGATAAAGCAAGCGCTATTGTACACGCACATAGTCCTTACACAGTAGCTCTATCCATGGTATACTCTAAAATCATTCCAATTGACCATGAAGGAAAGTTTTTTTTAAAGCAAGTTGATGTGCTTGATATAAAAAACTGGGATGAAGCCAAAGATGCAATTGCTCAACATTTTAATGAAACAGAAAATAAAATTGTAATAGCAAAAGGACATGGAGTTTTTGCATTTTCTGATAATTTATTTGATGCTTTAAAGTTGGTTAGTGCTTTAGAATTTAGCTCTAAAATAATTTACCTAAAGGAGAACATTAAATGAAAGTAGTTTTAGTAGACTTTTTAAATGCATATCCTTTATACTATGCGCTTGTAAATAAAATTATAGACAATGACATTGAGTTTATAAAAAAAATGCCTTCTGTTTGTGCTAGGCTACTTTTTGAAAAACAGGTAGATGTAGGTATAGCGCCTTCCATAGAATACGCAAAATCTGATTACTATCTGGTACCTAACGTTTGCATATCAAGCGATTACAAGGTTAAAAGTGTAGCACTATTTTTAAAAAAACCGTTAAATAAAGTAAAAACCGTTAAGCTTGATAAAAATTCAAATACATCTGTTGCTCTTACTAAAATCTTGTTTGCTTATAAGTACAAATTGGAAGTTGACTATATACAGGATAGAGCCGATTGCGAACTTGTAATAGGCGATAATGCCTTATATAGAATAGAACATACAGACGAAGAAATTATTGATTTAGCTTATGAATGGAAAGAGTTTAGCGGATATCCATTTGTTTTCGCTTTATGGATTGCAAATGATAAAATCTCAGCTAAATATATAGATTTGTTTTTAAAAGCTAAAGAATGGGGTGTAAATAATCTTGATACAATTGCTGAAGCTTTTTGTGATACGCACAATTATGACTATGAAAAAGCTTATGATTACTTAAAAAACAACCTATCGTACGACTTAACAGAAAACAAAAAAAAGTCTCTTGAGCTTTTTTTTGATTACGCCTATAAATTGAACTTAATACCACAAAAACCAAAATTGCGTTTTTTATATGAATAAAAGCACAAAGTATCTACTTTCTATAAGATTTTTGCGCAGCATTGGTCAGGGGTTATTAATTGTTGATTTTGCTTTGTATCTCAAAGCTTTAGGTTACAGCGCAACAACAATAGGTCTGGTTTATACATTTGTTAGTCTATTTGGTGCTTTTGGCAGTTTATTTATAGGATTTGTTAGTGATAAAACCAAAAGAAAACCGTTTTTAATAATCTACACATTGCTTTTAATGTTTGCAAGTTTAGGAATGTTTTTTGCAAATAATATCTATGTAATAGCTATTTTTAGTGCTATTGGTAGCTTTGGTCTTGGAGCAAACGGTGCAGCTGGGCCTTTTTCTCCTGCAGAACAAGCATTGCTTGCTGAAAAGATACAACCAAACATGCGTGGTATGGTTTTTAGCTTAAATACAGCATTGGGTTTTTTGGGGATGTGTATTGGTTCTCTTCTAGCAATGTTTTTTGCTTTTTTAAATTTTACACAAAAAAACATGGATTACAGATTACTTTTCTTTGTTGTTTTTTTGTTTGCAAGTATAACGCTTTATTTGCTTTTTAAAGTTGAAGAAAATTATAAACCTAAAATTTTAAAACAAGCGTCGGATAAAAAAGAAGCAGGTATTGATAAAAAAGAAAATCTTAATTTAATTAAACTTATAGGCTTAAACAGTATAAATGGTCTGGCAATAGGTCTAAAGGGTCCACTGATAGCGTATTGGTTTGCATTAAGGTTTGGTGTTGGCGCAAGATTAATCGCTCCTGTTTTTGCAATAACTTTTTTACTAAGCGCAATACTATCCTTCTATACAGGTAAACTATCTCTAAAATTTGGGATTGTTAATTCTGTTTTTGCACAAAGGCTTGTTGGTCTTGTATTTTTAATACTCTTACCACTTGCTCCAACATATTTTTTGGCATCATTATTTTATATCTTTCACCAAATTTTTAACAGAAGTTCAGCTGGTGTAAGACAGGCACTTACTGTAAGTTTGGTTAGAGACAAAAGAAGGGGTTTTGCTGTTAGCTTGAATTCTGCTTCAATGCAGTTTCCACGCTCCATAGGTCCTTATGTAACTGGAGCTTTGATTGAAGCAAATTCATTCGAGATGCCCTTTTTTATGGCAGCTTTTTTGCAAGCTACATATCTGATTTTATACAAAAAAGTATTTAAAAGCTTTAATTTTCCAGAAGAATAATTGTTTATTTGACTAAAATTATACATTATGGTAATTTTAACTTATGATTTTGAATTTATTTTTTCTTATTATTAGCATTGCGTTTATTGTTGTTGCTAGCGAAATGTTTACAAATTCTTTAGAATATATAGGCTCTAAATTAAAACTTTCACAGGCAGTTATAGGTTCAATACTTGCCGCTATTGGAACAGCCCTGCCAGAAACTATATTGCCAATTATTGCAATCTTGTTTCTAAAAAATTCAGCTCATGAAATAGGAATTGGTGCAATTTTGGGAGCACCTTTTATGCTTTCAACGCTTGGTTTTTTGATGATTGGTATTGGTGTGGTTATTAGACATTTATTAAAAAAAGGCTCATTTAGTCTGAAAATTGAAGAAAAAACAACAAAACGGGACCTTACTTTTTTTTTAATATCTTACATTATTGCAATTTTAGCAACTCAATTTAACCATATAAAAGGTATATTTGCATTTGCTGTAATTGGCATATATCTAGTTTATTTATATTTAACATTTAATGGCAGAAGCTCAAAGCTTGAATTTAAAGACAATTTATATTTTTTTAGACTCTTTAAAATAAAAGAAAACCTTCTATCCGGTTTTTTTCAATTAATTGTGTCTTTGGCTACTATTATTTTTGGTGCTTATGCTTTTGTCAATGGTTTAAGCACTATAAGTCAACATTTTGGCTTTAATCCTCTGATATTTTCTCTATTAATTTCTCCAATAGCAACTGAGCTTCCAGAAAAAATTAATTCTCTAACCTGGACATTAAAAAACAAAGATATTTTGGCTTTTGGTAACATAAGTGGTGCTATGGTTTTTCAATCAACATTTCCAGTAAGTGTTGGAATTTTACTAACTAATTGGACTATTACGCAAAATGCTCTTTTGAGCGCGTACATTGCATTATTTAATATTGCTTTAATGCTTTTGTGGGTTTGCCTGCTAAAAAAAATAAATGGGTGGGTTTTTAGCATAAATCTTATGACTTATATTTATTATATAATTAAAGTTATATAGTTTTTTGAGTCATTGTTTTGTAAAATTATAATTAGCTAATTAGTTTTAAACAAAGGTTTTATTTTTAAATTAATTTAATTTAAAATAATTGACAAAACAGAAATAAAAAATTATACTTAAGAATAATTTTAAGAAAGGGGGTTTTATGAAACGTACATTTTACAAAACTATTTTGTTTGCATTGGCGGCTGTGTTTACTTTTGGCTTTAGTGCAAATAAATCTTTTGCAGCGCAAAACACAATCAAAGTCGGTGTTGTGTTTTCAATGACAGGACCAGTTGCCTCTTTTGGTCAAAGCTCATGGCAGGGTTTACAGGTTGCTAAAGAAATTATGCCAACCGCTTTGGGTAAAAAAATTGACCTAATTCTTGTAGATGACCAGGGCGATAAAGTGCAAGCAGCCAATGCTGTAAACAAGCTTGTTTACGACAACAAGGTAGATGCAATTATCGGACCTTTAATTTCTGGTAATGTTATGTCTGCAACTCCAATTGTAGAAAAAGCTAAAATTCCCTTAATCACGCCAACTGGAACAAACCCATTGTTAACAGAAGGCAAAAACTTTATATCCAGAGCTTGCTTTATTGATCCATTTCAAGGAAAAGTTGCAGCATTTTATGCTGTAAAAGATCTGCATGCCAAAACTGCTGCAATAGTAATTGATTCTGCTCAAGATTATTCAGTTGGTCTTGCAAAGTTTTTTGAGGAAAATTTTAAAAAATTAGGTGGCAAAATTGTAGCTAAAACATTTATACAAACAGGCGAAAGTAACTTTTCTGCTCAGATTGCTTCTCTTAAGCCAGCAAATCCACAAATTATCTACATGCCATGCTATTACCAAGAAATAGCTTTGTTTGCAAGACAAGCAAGAGAATTTGGATTAAAACAAACTATTCTTGCTGGTGATGGCGCTGACGAAGCTGCCTTATTAAAAGTAGGTGGAGCAGCGGTAAATGGGCTTACATTTACTACTGGTTTTGCGCCAGAAGCTATAAAAACTGCATTGGGTAAAAAATTTGAACAAGCCTATCAAGCAAAATACCATAAATTACCTGACAATTTTGCCGCTTTGTCTGCAGATTCTTATTTTATGTTAGTCAACGCAATTGATAGAGCTAAATCTGATAATCCAGTTGCTATAAATAAAGCTCTTAGAGCAACAAAAAATTTCCAAGGCGTAACTGGAAACATTACACTTGTAAATGGTGATGCAATCAAGCCAGCTGTTATTGAAAAGGTTGAAAATGGCAAATTTGTTTATGTTACTTCAATTAAACCGTAAAACAACCTCTATAAGGGGAGCATTTGTGCTCTCCTTACCTATTCATTCAAATAACATATATTTTTTAAAAGGATGATTAAATAATGTTAACAACCATTCTTCAACAACTAATTAATGGAATTTCTGCTGGAAGTCTCTATGCTCTTGTTGCTATTGGCTATACTATGGTGTACGGCGTTTTGCGAATGATTAACTTTGCTCATGGCGATATTTTAATGGTAGGTGCATATTTAGCGTTTTTTGGTATTAGTGCTTTTATGTTACCCTGGTGGATTTCTTTTGGTACAGCAATAATTATTACTGGCCTAATTGGTGTTCTAATTGAACGATTAGCGTATAGACCAATTAGAAATGCGAGTCGTGTTTCATTGTTGATTACAGCAGTCGGTGTATCTTTTTTTCTAGAAAATTTATTTTTAGTGTTATTTGGTGGAGTGCCAAAAGCTTTTCCTATAGCACCGATATTTCATGGTGTTTTAAACTATAATCAATTGTATTTACCAGTTGTTAGTATTTATACCCCAATTATTGCGCTTGCTCTTTTATATATGCTACTTTATATATTGCACCATACAAAATATGGTATGTCTATGCGTTCTATTGCGTTGGATATTGATACTACAAGTTTAATGGGTATAAATGTTGATATCGTTATTTCGCTAGTGTTTTTTATAGGCTCTTCCTTGGCTGCTGTTGGCGGGATCTTGTGGTCTACACAGTATCCTTCAATAAATCCATTAATGGGTATTATGCCAGGACTTAAAGCATTTGCTGCCGCAGTTTTAGGTGGTATCGGGGATGTTGCTGGAGCTGCAATTGGTGGACTGGTTCTTGGAATATCAGAAGTTCTAATAGTAGCGTTTTTCCCGAGTTTAGCTGGTTATAAAGATGCGTTTGCTTTCTTGCTATTAATACTTGTACTTTTAGTCAAACCTACTGGTATTATGGGAAAAGAATTAGAAAGGAAGAGATTTTAGTATGAATAAGAATACAATTTTTACAATTTTAAGCATAATTCTACTTTTTATTTTTTTATATTACGCAAATCATCATTTTAGCAGATACACAATTATCATATTGAATAATATTGCCATTACAATGATACTAGCTGTAAGCTATAATCTTATAAACGGCATTACAGGACAGTTTTCTCTTGCTCCAAACGGATTTGCAGCAGTTGGCGCCTACACTGCTGCGCTTTTAAGCCTTACCCCAGCGCAAAAGCAAGCGATGTTTATCATTGATCCTATTATGCCGTTATTGGGTTCAATTCATCTACCTTTTTTGGCTGCACTTATAGTTGCTGGACTTGTAACTGCATTTTTTGGATTTATTTTAGGATTTCCTGTATTTAGAACAAGAGGCGACTATCTTGCTATTGTTACATTGGGATTTGGTATTGTTATAGATATTGTTGCAAATAATGCCATAACTATAACTAATGGACCACTAGGATTAAAGGGTATATCTAACTATACAAATATATGGTGGAGTTATGGCTGGCTTGTATTTACTATTTTTGTAGTAATGAGTATAATCAATTCCAATTATGGCAGGGCTATGAAGGCTGTAAGGGATGATGAAGATGCAGCTATGGCTATGGGCATAAACACATTTAAGATGAAAATGATTGCTTTTGTTGTAGGTGCTTTTTTTCAAGGTGTTGCAGGAGGTTTGCTTGCACACTTAATTACAACTATTTCTCCAACGCTTTTTACATTTTTCTTAACATTCAATTTGCTTGTAATTATAGTTATGGGTGGTCTTGGTAGCATAACAGGAACAGTTATAGCTACAATCGTTATCGTTTGGGGATCAGAACTGCTTAGAGTATTTGATCAACCAATGCATATATTTGGCATAACAACTCCAGGAATACCTGGCCTTAGGATGATTATTTTCTCATTGTTATTAATCTTTGTAATGCTTTTTGCAAGGGAAGGCATAATGGGAAAGAAAGAATTCTCATGGGATTGGCTATTTAATGCTATAAAAGGTGGCGCAAAAAATGGAAAATAATATACTTGTATGCGAACATATTACAATGAAGTTTGGTGGTCTTGTTGCTCTAAATGATGTTAGTTTAAACGTTGCCAAATCTAGCATAACTGGTTTAATTGGACCCAATGGCGCTGGCAAAACGACCATGTTTAATGTTGTTACATGTAATCTAAAACCAACAACAGGAAGTATAGTATTTGAAGGGAAAAACATTACTGGCTTTAAACCATATAAAATTGTTCCCATTGGTATGGCAAGAACATTTCAAAATATAAGATTATTTGAAAATTTAACCGTTCTTGAAAACATAATGATAGGTTTTGCACATAAAGTTAAATATAGACTATTTGAACCAATTTTAAAAACTCCGAGATTTTTAGTTCAAGAAAAGGAAATAAAAATAAAAGCGCTTGAATTGTTAGAAAAGGTAAATTTAAAAGAAAAAGCGCATCTAAAAGCAACAGGTCTATCTTATGGAGAACAAAGAAAAGTTGAAATTGCAAGGGCTCTTGCGACTTCACCAAAATTGTTACTTCTAGATGAGCCTGCAGCTGGCATGAACCCAAGCGAAAAAATAGCACTAATGTATTTTGTAAAAGAAATCAAAGATACATTCAATTTAACTATATTTTTAATAGAACATGATATGAAGTTTGTAATGGGAATCTGCCAAAGAATTTATGTGCTTGATTATGGCGCTAAAATTGCAGAAGGTACACCTGAAGAAATTCAAAAAAACCCAAAAGTTATAGCGGCTTATTTAGGGGAAGCAAATGTTAAAGGTTAAAAATTTAAATGTTTTTTATAAACTTATACACGCAGTAAACGATATTTCATTTGAGGTTCCCGAAAGCAAAATAGTAACATTAATAGGACCGAACGGTGCTGGAAAATCAAGTACGCTGAAATCCATTGTGGGTCTTGTGCCGTCAAGCGGTCAAGTAAATTTATTATCTAACAATATATCAAAAGAAAAAACATACCAGCGAATTAAACGTGGTATAGCACTCGTGCCAGAAGGTAGAAAAGTTTTTGTTAACCTGACAGTTTTAGAAAATCTACGCATTGGGGCATTTAATAAACCAGCTTCAACATTAGAAGAAAAATATGAACGGATTTTTCAAATATTTCCTATTTTAAAAAAACGTGCCAAACAATATGCTGGAACACTTTCTGGTGGTGAACAACAAATGCTGGCTTTAGGCAGAGCCCTTATGAGTGAGCCTTCCCTTTTAATGCTTGATGAACCATCGCTTGGTTTGGCACCAAAAGTTGTACAAGAAGTTTTTGAGATAATCCAGCACTTAAATCGTGAAGGTATGACAATTTTGCTTGTAGAGCAAAATGCAGCAATGGCATTAAAAATTGCTCATTATGGTTATGTACTTGAAGCAGGCAAAATTGTGCTTGAAGATATAGCCCAAAACTTATTACAAAATGAAGAAGTAAGAAAAAGTTACCTGGGGGAGGTGTAAAATTAGCATAGAATGTATTTTTGATAATATTTACAAAATAGAAGTATCCCTACCTCAAAACCCCCTTAAATCAATAAACTCTTATGTGATAAAAGGAGAAAGAAGTTTAATTATTGATACTGGTATGAATAGAATTGAATGCGAGCAGACACTAAAATATGCTTTGGCAAAACTTGATATTGATCTTGAAAAAACAGATATTTTTATTACTCACATGCATGCAGACCATAGTGGATTAATAGGTAAATTATCAACACCACAATCAATTGTATATTTTACCAAAGAAGATGCGCCATACATATTAGGCACAAACTGGGAAGAATTCTGGCTTGAAGAAGCAAATTATGCAAAAAAATTTGGGTTTCCAATAGATTCTCTGTCAAATGCAATAAAAAAACATCCAGGTTACAAATACGCTTTTAGGGGCAATCT
This sequence comes from Desulfurella sp., assembly GCF_049977265.1. Taxonomy (GTDB): domain Bacteria; phylum Campylobacterota_A; class Desulfurellia; order Desulfurellales; family Desulfurellaceae; genus Desulfurella. Next base: position 17,271 of record NZ_JBMFGQ010000003.1, read on the forward strand.
TCTTTCGAAAATTTCTTATGTTGAAGATCAGCAGGTATTAAATTACGGCCAATTGGAACTTAAATGTATTAAAACACCAGGCCACACAAAAGGTATTGTATGTCTATATGAAGCTAATAAAAAATTATTTTTTTCGTCGGATCATGTGTTAGAAGATATAACTCCAAATATATCTGCAGCATATGAAAACAAAAACCCTCTAAAAGAATATCTAGAAAGTCTTGATAAAGTTTATAATTTTGATGTAGATATGGTTTTACCTGGACACAGAAGAATTTTTTATAATTTACAAAAAAGAATTGATGAGCTTAAAAAACACCATGAAGAAAGATTAAATGAAGTATTGAATCTTATTGATACAAAAACTCCAAATGATGCCTACAAAGTAGCCTCACTGATGCATTGGGATATAAAGTACAAAAACTGGGAAGATTTTCCTATTGCTCAAAAATGGTTTGCACATTCAGAAGCACTAGCGCACCTGTTGTATCTTGTTGATACAAACAAAGCAAAAATCTTAATTCAAGACGATAAATACTATTTTTTAAAAACTTGACATTTATTTTTCTAAGTAATATAAGATTAAATAATTTAATTAAGAAAGGAGTTTGTTATGCAAATAGCGTATATTTTAAAACCAAAATCCCAAAGAAGAAAAGAACAATTAAAACCTACTCAACCCTTACCTTTTGGTCAATTAAGAACTGATCACATGTTTTTGATTGATTATGAAGATGGAGAATGGCAAAACGCACGTATTGTACCATATGAGCCATTTACTATATCACCTGGTGCAATTGCACTGCACTATGGACAGGCTTTATTTGAAGGTGCAAAAGCTTTTATGCATCCAGATAATGAAATCTATACATTTAGAATAGATAAAAATGCAAAAAGATTAAATAAATCAGCCGAAATTCTCTGTATGCCATCCATTGATGAAAACCTTCAAATAGAAGCCATACACGCATTGATAGATGTTGATAGATTGTGGTTTCCAATTCAGAATGGTGCTTCACTATACATTAGGCCATTTATGTTTGCAACTGAAGATTCTTTAGGTGTGCATCCAAGTAAGTCTTATAGATATGCAATCATTTTATCACCAAGCGGTCCATACTACCCAGAAGGATTTACTAAACCAATCAGGCTTCTTATAACCAAAAAATTCCACAGAGCTGTAAGCGGTGGCACTGGTGAATCAAAAGCCGCAGGCAACTATGCCGCATCTTTGAGAGCCGGAGAGTTTGCAAAACAATTTGGCGCAAGCCAGGTTCTTTATTTAGATGCTCAAAATAAATACATTGAAGAAGCTGGGGCAATGAATCATTACCATATAGAAAAAGATGGGGCAGTAGTTATACCTGAGTTTACTGATACTGTATTAAGAAGTATTACTTCTGAATCTATTATTGAATTACAAAACTCTTTAGGACTTAAAGTAATACAAAAAAGAGTTGCTTTAGAGGAATTCATTGAAAAAATTAAAAGTAAAGAAATAATTGAAGCAGGTGGATTCGGTACAGCAGCTGTAGTATCAGCTGTTGGTGAATATGTTTTTGAAGACAATAGTATTTTAACTGTAGGAGATGGTTCTATTGGAGCATACTCAAGAAAAATTTACGAGTATTATACTGGTTTACAAACAGGAAAAATTGCTGCACCTAATGGTTGGATAAAAAAAGTAGAAAAAAGAATTTAAAGCTTTAAGACGCAAAGTTTTGGCTTTGCGTCTTTTTATGCAAAGAATATATATAAATAATCAAAAGTGATAAAATTATAAAAAAAGAACCAATTAAATCTGTTAAGCTGAATTTTTCATGTAGTTGAATATATGATTCTATCATTGCAAATACAGGTATTGCAAGTGATGACAAACCAACAATGCTTGCTGGGAGTTTTTTTAATAGAAAAAGCCACAAAAACCACGCAAAAGCCGTAGCTATTATACCCGTGTAGAGAATTGCAAAAATTAAATAACTATTTAAAACAACGGTTCTTTGATAAGGTATCAAAACATTAAACAAAATAACAACTAAAACGACAAATACCATTTGCCAAAATGTAAGAGAAAATACATCCCAATGAGGATATTTTTCCCAGATAATTACAGAAACTACATTGCCAATACCCCAGCTTACACCATATAGTATTGCGAATAAATATCCCAAAACACTTGCCCTGAAATACCAAGGCTGCATTATAAGTATAAGCCCTATAAAAGATAAGCTAATGGGAATATATTTTATTTTTTCCAGCTTTGTTTTTAAAATTAATCTTTCTAATAATATTGTCCAAAAGGGCATAATATAGCCCAAAACAGTTACTTTGCCAGCAGATGAGTAAACCAAAGCCAAATTGTAAAAAACAACAGGCAAAGCATTTTGAAATAAACCCAGTAAAAAAGCCCATTTTATACTTTTTGGTTTTTCAAGTTTTTTCATAAATGCTGTAATTAAAAATAAAAACAAAAATCCCACTAAAACTCGCCAGAGTGTAAATTCAAAAGGACCAATATAGTTTAGTGCAATCTTTGTAACAACAGCAGTATACGACCAACCAAGGATTAATAAAACAAAAGCAACATACAGCATATCTTATTCTTTTATTTGCCTAAACCAAACAGGCGTATCTTCAAGTTGTTTTGCTAATCTGAATAATATATGATCGTTTGCATAAGATGACATAAATTGAACGCCAAGCGGTATATTTTGTGAGCTAATTCCAGCTGGAATACTCATTGCAGGCAATCCAGTTTGATTTGCAAGTTGCGTAAATGGAAATGCACTTAATTGCTTAAAAGCTATCTTTTTTATAATTGGCTTTATATATGAGCTTAAATTAGCTGAGGATATGGTTTTTAATGCTAATTCTTCAAAGCTTGATGGCAATAAACTACCTAATTTTATATGAGGATTTGCAAGTGTTGGTGTCATATAAATATCGCATTGTTCAAAAAAACCTCGCATTAAGTAAGCCGTTTGATCCCAGAAATGCTTTATGTAAACATTCAATTTTGAATGAAGACTATCACCAATTTTTGCAAGTATGTATGTAGAAGGTTCAACATCGTTAATTGTAATCTTTCTTTGTAATTTGTTTTCGAGATAATCTAATAAAAATGATGTTTCTATAAACATAGCATCAATGTATGTATCGTATAGTCTGGCAAAATCTAGCTGCGGTTGAGTTTCTTCTACCGTATGACCTAAGTCTTCCAATGTTTTTGCTACTTTATAAGTTGCTTCTATCATTTGACTATCTACATTGCCAAGATATGAATTGGTATTTAAAGCAATTTTAAGTGGCTTTAATGGCTTATCTAGCTCTTTGAAAAATGATTCAACTGGTTTTTGACAATAAATTGGGCCGTCAAAACCATATTCCACATCTAGAAAAAATGCACTATCCCTTACAGTTTTTGTTAAAACATGATTTACAACTAGACCCATCCATGCATCAAAAAACTCGCTACCCATTGGTGTAAAATACCTTGAAGGTTTAAAACCAAATAATCCACACATAGAGGCAGGAATCCTGATTGAGCCACCACCATCGTTACCAGTAGCCACACTAACCATCCCGCTTGCCACACTTGCAGCTGAACCACCGCTTGAGCCACCCGGTGAATATTCCAAATTGAATGGGTTTCTCGTTGGGCCAAATAGTTTCGGTTCAGTTGTTCCCATTAAAGCAAACTCAGGGACATTCGTTTTTCCTAACACAATACATCCTGCATCTAAAAGTCGCTTTACAAATGTGGATGTTTTTTTAGAAACATAGTTTTTTAAGAGTCTTGAGCCCATAGTTGAACATGTATTTTCAATTTCATGCAAACTGTCCTTTAGCAAAATTACTACACCATAAAGCGGTGCACTTTTATCAGATGTTTCTATTTGTTTTTTAGCTAAATCATAATGAGTACATATAACGGCATTGAGTGTGGGATTTAATTTTTCAATTTTTTCTATAGCTGATTTTAATACTTCAAGTGGGCTAACTTCTTTTTTTGCTATAAGATGAGCAATACCTATAGCATCATACTTTACATATTCATTTAATTTCATATTAATATTATACAATATTTAAAAAATTAATTCAAGCTTATAAAGCTACTTATTGCAACATTTTACTAAAAGTTTGCTTAAATATTCCTCAGATAATCTTGGGGGCATTTTGCCATGAGAATAAAAGTAATATGAATCAAAACCCATTTTCATGAATTTCGGTATTTTACCACTAAGTGTTAAATCTCTATTTCCTCCATACATCCAGTCTGATAAAATTAAAGTTGCATTTTCTCCTCTATTCATGATACATAAAATTTCTGGTTTAAATGGTACAATTACATTTTTTTGCGTGATTTCGCTTATAATAACGCTTGCTGCTGTATGAGATTGCTTAACTGCAATATGGCCTAATTTTGGCATCGAAGAAGCATTTATATCACCTGCTGCAAAAATATTTTCATACTTAACATGCCTCATATATTTATCTGTAGGAACAAAACCAGCTTCATCAGTTAAATTTGAATCAATAAGAAATTTAGGTCCTTTGTATGGTGGAATTATTATAGCCATATCACATTCAAGTTTTGTAGAATCTTCAAATTCTACATATTCTTTATCAATGTGCTTTAAAACTTTATTAGTTACCACATTAATATTACTTTTTTTAATTATCGGCTCCATATCTTTATGAACTTTTTCGCCTACATCTTCAAAAAAAATCTTACCTGGTGTAAAAACTGTAATACTTGTTTCGTGTCTTCTATTGTGTTTTCTTAGATAATAGTCAAGCATAAACATAATTTCGCCAATTGGGCCTTCGCATGGTGCAGCAAGTGTCTTTACAGTTGATGCACTACCCCACTTTGTAAGACAGGCTCCAATAACTATTTTTTTACCAATAGACGATGCTCTTCTATCTAAAAATCTTAACGCTTGTGTATAATCGCATATAGAATAACCATACTCATTAAAACCTTCTATCGCATCATAATCCTTAACAGCCCCAACACTTATTAATAGATAATCATAATCAACAATGGTATCATCTGTTAAAATAACTTGATTTAATTGCGGTTTTATTAATTTAACTTCTTTTCTTATAAATTTATGATTGAATTTTTCAATAGTTGAACCAATTGGTATAAGTGCTTCATTTAAAGCCCTTTCTCCAAAGGCAACTTCAGGTAAAATTGGCTTTGATAGACTAAAAACACTCGAATCAATAACAGTAAGCTCAGCCTCCTCTTTTAATTTTTTTGCTAAGCTATAAAATGCTCCAAATCCAGCAAAACCGCACCCTAAAATAACAATCTTTGGCTTCATAATTAGCCTCCTATTATAAGATATTTAAATACTAACAAATGTTACAAAAATTGTCAAGTTTTTAAAAACAAGTATTAATTTATATTGACAAAAAATATTTTGATGAGTATTATTTTTTATATGGAATTAATCTATGGAATTATAATTGGTTTAACACTTGGTTTAACCGGTGCTGGTGGCTCAATTATAACTATACCCATACTGCTTTATTTGCTTGATATAAATGTTCATAGTGCAACAGGGACAAGCCTGGTTGTTGTTGGTGTTGGCTCTTTAGCTGGTGCTATACAATACATGCTTGGCAAGCAAAAGTACGTGCACTGGAAAATATCTATTGTATTTTCTATAGCTGGTATATTTGGTGCATTTTTAGGTTCTTACATAAATTCTTTGCTGCCAGCAAAAATTATACTGTATGGATTTTCTGCATTGATGTTGATTATTGGCATACTGATGCTAAGACAAAAAGAATACCAAAATAAAAAAGAAACTCAAAAAACAATAAGTCTGAAAAATATCAAAGGTTTAAGCGCGTGGTCGAAGTTTGTTTTGGCAGGTTTCGGTATTGGTTTGATGACCGGATTTTTTGGTGTAGGTGGTGGTTTTTTAATAGTACCAACGCTTGTTTTGATTTTAGATTTTCCAATGAAAGATGCCATTGCAACAAGCCTCTTAGTTATTGCCTTAAATTGCTTATGGGGTATTCTTTCAAGACTTAGTGGCGTAGGTTCAATAGAAATAACCCAAGCAATATACATAAGCGTGGGTGCGATTATTGGTATGGCCATTGGTGTAGTTATTGCAAAAAGAATAAAAGCAGGCTATTTAACAAGAATTTTTTCCTATTTTGTTATAATACTTGCTTTTTATATGTTTGCAAGAACACTTGGTCTAATACATTAATATTTGGAGGATTTGATGGCTATGGCTACAGAAAAATCTTTTTCATTTAAAAGCATATCAACCCTGGCAACGCCTATCAGGCTTGTGCTTGGATGGCAATTTTTTAGTGCATTCTTAAGAAGGGTCGTAAATGATCCAGAAAAACTTGACCCAAATTCGCCTGCATTTATGGGGCACGCATTTAATCACTTTTTACCTCATGCGCTATTTATTAAACCGATGATTGAATACCTTATTACACAACCTCATTTGCTTTATGTTTTCTTGGTAACATTTACAATAATAGAAGGTTTAGTTGGCATTGGTTTGTTATTGGGTTTGTTTACAAGACTTTCTGCTATTGGAGCAACGCTTTTATCTTTTGGAATTTTGCTTGGCTCTGGATGGCTTGGCTCAACCTGTGTAGATGAATGGCAGATTGGCATAGCAGGCATATCAAGCGGTCTTGTTATTTTTAGTTTAGGTGGGGGTTTATTTTCACTTGATAATATGTTTTTTAAAAATAAAAATTCAAAACTCCTTGCATATTTGGCTTCAAATAACTTAAAAACTAACGAGTCTTCTTTTAAAACAGAGGCTTTGATTTTTAGTATTATAGCTATGTTTATAACACTATATACTTATCAGGCCCTTCATGGTGGCTTATACGGCAAATTGTACAATTTATCAAAAATACCAAAAATTGAAATTTTAAATGCACATCTCAAAAAAAATGGTGAGTTAAATTTAACTATTTATCGCACAAATGGTCCTGATACTTACGGTGCTTTTATTGAAGAAATAGCTCTTCTTGATGAAAAAGGCAAGGTAGTTGAAGCAATAAATCCAAACAATCAAAATTTATTTAAAAATGATATAAAAAATTTTTACTTTAATAAAATTGAGCCAAACAAATTTTCGCTTGTTGTACCACTTGGAGCAAAAGCCACAATAAATATCAAGCCAACAGGCCACATATCACTCAGAAGAGGTTATTATACATTAGAGTTAACCGATGTTAGCGGTTTGAAATGGTCTAAGAAAATAAACTTAGATTAAAACTAACATCACAAGCTTGCTCAATTAATTGGGCAAGCTTGTCTATACCCTTATGATATGCAGTTGATGTTTTAATGTATTTTATGTTTAATGTTTCAATGGCTTTTTTTGTTTTAGCAAAATGAGATTGGCTTGCTTTATCTATTTTTGTAAGCACAATTACAGTACTTAAATTATTATACTTAAGCCAATTTAAAAAAATCTCATCGCTAGGCATTATTGACACCTTTGTATCTATAAGCAAAAAAATCAACCGCAACATATTGGCATTTAGCAAATAGTTTTCTATAGGTTTTTGCCAGGCATTGACCATGGATTTTGAACACTTTGCAAAACCATACCCTGGCAAATCAACAAGGTAAAATTTTTCATCAACCAAAAAAACATTTATTGTTGTGGTTTTTCCTGGAGTTTTGCTTACTTTAGCTATTTTTTGATTTAAAATAGCATTTATCAGCGAAGATTTACCTACATTGCTTCTTCCGCAAAAAACAAACTGAGGCAACTCAAGCCTTGTGGGAGCTTCTAAAAAGCTACCCACAAATTTGACTTTTTTAAAGTATGTTTCTTTCATACCTCATGAATTGCTTTTGCTATAAGATCACCCATTTGTGCTGTATTAACTTTTTTATCTGAGTTTGTTGCAATATCTGGCGTTCTATAACCCATCTTTAAAACCAAACTAACAGCATCTTCAACACATTTTGCTTCTTTATCAAGCTTAAGACCATATTTTAAAAGCATTGCAAGTGATTCAATCTGAGCAATAGGGTTTGCAATGCCAAGGCCTGCAATATCAGGAGCAGAACCATGTATTGGCTCAAACAATCCAACTTTGCCGCCAACAGATGCACTGGCAAGCATACCGATAGAACCAGTTAGCATACTTGCTTCATCACTTAATATATCGCCAAATATATTACCTGTCACAATTACGTCAAATTGCTTTGGGTTTCGAACAAGTTGCATTGCAGCATTATCAACATACATGTGATTTAGCTCTACATCGGGGTAATCTTTGGATACATCTATTACTATATCACGCCAGAATTGTGATACTTCAAGAACATTTGCTTTATCTACACTTGTTAATTTTTTTCTTCTTTGTCTTGCGATTTCAAATGCGAGTTTGGCTATGCGTCTGACTTCTTCATCTGTGTAAACCATTGTATTGAAAGCTTTTTTTCTGTCTTGGCTAAAACCCCTTGGCTCGCCAAAATAAATCCCCCCCGTTAGTTCTCTAACTACAATTAAATCAATTCCTTCAATGACTTCTCTTTTAAGCGTTGATGCATCGACAAGCTCATTAAATACCTTTGCAGGCCTTAAATTTGCAAAAGCGCCTAAAGCTTTTCTGATTCCCAAAAGACCTGCTTCTGGCTTTAAATGATGTGGCAGGTTTTCCCATTTTGGACCACCTACAGAACCAAAAAATAACGCATCTGTTGACAATATCGTATCAATTGTTTCTTGTGTTAGCGGTACTCCAAATTTATCAATTGAACAACCGCCTACATAAACATATTTATACTCAAATGTATGATTAAATTTGTTTGCTATTTCTTCTAGAACCTTAAGACCTTCTTTAACAATTTCTGGGCCAATGCCATCACCTTCCATTACGGAAATTACAAATTTACTCATTTTAAGCTCCTTTTTGAATCATTTTTTTTGCATAATTAAACAAACCGCCGCTTTCAATCAACTCTTGCATGAATTCTGGTATAGCTGTTGCCTGGTATGTTTCGTTTTTTGTTTTATTGAAAATTTTACCAGTTTTGGTATCTATTTCTAAAATGTCACCTTCGCTTATTTTGTCTGTTTCGGGTAATTCTAAAATTGTTAAACCTATATTAAAAGCATTCCTGTAAAATATCCTTGCAAATGACTTTGCTATAACACACGATATACCAGCTGCTTTTATAGCGATTGGTGCATGTTCTCTAGATGAACCACTTCCAAAATTAAAACCAGCCACAATGCAATCACCTTTTTGTGCCTTTTTTACAAAATCCGGATCTGCATCTTCCATACAATGTTTGGCAAGTTCAGCTTCATCAGAAGTATTTAAATACCTTGCAGGTATGATTAGATCTGTATCAATATTATCTTCAAATTTCCATACTTTCGCGACAATCATTTTATCACCTCATCAGGATTTATTATTTTTCCTGCTACAGCGCTTGCTGCAACAACAGCTGGATTGGCAAGATAAACAAAAGATTTAGGCGATCCCATTCTGCCAACAAAATTTCTATTAGATGTTGACACTGCAACTTCTGAGTCAGCCAAAATACCCATGTGTCCACCAAGACATGGTCCACATGTAGGTGTGGATATAACAGCTCCTGCCTCTAAAAAGATATCAAATAAACCTTCTTTCATAGCTTGCTTGTAAATCTCAACAGTTGCAGGTATAATAATTAAGCGCACATATTTTGCCACTTTGTTGTTTTTTAAAATTTCAGCCGCAATTCTTAAATCACTTATGCGACCATTTGTACATGAACCAATAAAAGCCTGATCTATTTTTATATCTTCTTTAATCTCGCTTATGCCTTTAGTGTTTTCTGGCAAGTGTGGAAAAGCTACTTGTGGTTCAATATTTGAAGCATCAAATTCATATATTTTTGCATATTGTGCATCTTCATCGCTTTTGAATATCTCATAATCTGCAATATTTCTTTCTTTTAAATAATTAATTGTGGTTTCATCAGCTTCAATAATACCGTTTTTTCCACCTGCTTCTATTGCCATATTGCACATTGTCATCCTATCATCCATAGGTAACTCACTAATTGCGCTACCGCAAAATTCCATAGATTTATAAAGTGCACCATCAACACCAATTGTGCCAATTATTTTAAGTATAACATCTTTGCCGCCAACCCACTTATTTCTTTTTCCATTGATAATAAATTTAATGGATTCTGGAACTCTAAACCATGATTTACGTGTGGCGAAAGCAAAACCTACATCAGAACTTCCCATACCTGTTGCAAATGCACCAAAAGCTCCATGCGTACAAGTGTGTGAATCTGCACCTACTATTAACATACCAGGTTTAATATACCCCTGTTCAGGCAAAAGCGCATGCTCTATTCCCACCTCTCCTGATTCCCAGTAATGCTTTATGTTGTTTTGTTTGACAAAATCTCTCATAACTTTACACTGGTTTGCAGAGTTTATATCTTTATTTGGTGTAAAATGATCAGGTATAAGCGCTATTTTATCTTTGTTTGCTATTGCACCGCCCAAATCATTAACAAATTTTATAACAATAGGTGCTGTAACATCATTTGCAAACGCCAGATCTACATCAGCCAATATAATCTCTCCTGGCTTTACAAAATCTTTCTTTGCGTGTTTTGCAAGAATTTTTTGACTAATTGTCATTTTTTCCATTAACCCCTCCTATACCTATATCAAAACTTTTTATGTAACTTTCTATACTTTTTAACTCTTTTATATTTTTTTCTTCTTCGATTTTTATAAACTCTTTGTCACCCATGGCTTGTATTTCTTTTTCTAATTCTTCTATCCTGTGCAATAAATATCTAAACAGTTTTCCTTCAACATCAGGTAATTTTGTATGGTCAAAATCTTTGCTTTCTTCTGCAGGTTCTTTCTTAATAATTTTACCCGGTACGCCAACAACTGTTGAATTATCTGGCACTTCCCTTACCACCACACTATTTGAGCCAATTTTAGAGTTGTCTCCTATTTTAAATGCACCCAATATTTTTGCACCGCCTCCAACTACTATACTATTGCCTAAAGTTGGATGTCTTTTTACTTTTTCTAAACTAGTGCCACCAAGCGTTACACCTTGATATAGTGTAACATTATCTCCAATTTCTGCAGTTTCGCCAATTACTACACCCATTCCATGATCAATAAAAAAATTTTTTCCAATTTTTGCAGCAGGATGAATCTCAATACCTGTTAAAAATCTACTTACATGCGATGTAAATCGAGCAATTAATTTTAAATTTTTATTCCATAAATAATGCGAAAATCTATGCATCCATAAAGCATGAAGACCAGGATAACACAATACTACTTCTGGTATGCTTCGCGCTGCCGGATCTTTTTCAAAAATATTATCTATATCTTGTTTCGCTTTTTTTATCAAGTTTGTTTTTTTACCAACATAAATACCACCTACCAACAAAGGTAACGTCAATAAAAATTTATTTTTCATACTGAACTCCATTCTTTCAATACTTGTTTTTGTAAATTTACCATATTTTCATAATCTTGTACACTCTCATGTGTATATCCCAAAAGATGTAAAAAACCATGGACCATCAAAAACAATACATATTCTTCCTTATCTATACTAAGTTTTTTTGACTCTTTAGTTGCCATCTCGCAACATATAGCTATATCGCCTAGTATATTATCATCATAGCCATAAAATGACAAGACATCAGTTGCACTATTTTTTTTTCTATATTGCTTATTTAATTCTTTTATTTTATCTGTACTACAAAATAAAATATTTATTTCCTTTTTTTTTGGAATATTAAATTTTTTATATAAAAAAACTATAAATTGCTTAAAGTATAATTTTTTTTTGAGCCCGCATTCATCTATAATAGCTATCATTTATACTTTATCCTGTGATGGAATATACCAATTAGAACGCTTACAAAGCTATCAACAATTAGATTTAACTCCCTCAAAGACAAATCAGATTCATCTAATTGTCCATCTAAAAAAATCTCGTTTGTTAAGTTTTTAACATAATTTTTTAAATGCGTTGCAGTTGGTTCATTTAGATTTTTTGTAGCCGCTTCAACTTTATCTGCAAGCATAACAATACCAGACTCTTTGGATTGAGGTTTAGGTCCAGGATAGCGAAAATCTTCTTCATTTGGGTTTAAACCCATTTCTTTTGCTTTCTCATAAAAATATTTTACAGTCATTGTACCGTGATGCTGCTCAATAATATCAATTATTTGAGAACCCAACCTATATTTTTTACCTATCTCTGCACCATCTTTTACATGATTTTTAATAATTAAACTACTCACATAAGGCATAAGTCTATCATGTGGATTTTCTATATCAAACTGGTTTTCAATAAAATAAATTGGTTTTTTTGTTTTTCCTATATCATGGTAATAAGAACCTACTTTCGCAAGCAAAGAGTTCGCTCCAATTGCTTGACAGGCTGCCTCAGAAAGGCTTGATACAACTATACTGTGATGGTAAGTTCCAGGTGTTTTAATAGCCAACTCTTTTAATAAAGGATGATTTAGATTTCCAAGCTCAACAAGCTTAACGTTTGTTGCTATATCAAAAAGCCACTCAAAAATCGGCAGTATCCCACTAATAATAATTGCCGTTAGTATGCCACTTAGCGCTCCTAAACCAACACTGATTAACGTTAATGTGTTAAATATGCTATTGCTTTGAAGCATATAAAATATTATTATCAAAACAGCATTTACCAAAGATATTATAAATCCAACTTTTACAATACCTCCCCTATTTCTGTTGCCAATAAGATAAACACTTGCAATAGCACTATCTAAAAATGAGTAAATAAAGATCATAAACCTTAAACTGTTATCTACAGTAATAGAAGCTAAAATAACCGTAACTAAAGAAATGGAAATCGAGTATTTAAAACCAACGAGCAAAACACCCAGAATTGAAGCTACAGCAAAAGGTACCAGATAAAGTAAAACACTTTTTGGAAAGTCTGGCGAGTAGTAACCCACAACTACTGACAAGAAGTAAAATACCTTTATTAAAATTATTTGTAAAAGCACAATAGCGCCAGTTATTACAATCAATTTCTTGTACGGGATTTTTTCTGTGGGCCTGAGTTTTTTATAAACAAACGCCGAAGTAACAAAAAAAACAGCTAACATTAAAATAATGCCTATTAAATCTAAAAATCTGTTTTTAACTTCAAACAAAGAATTTAATGCTTTTAACTTTACATAAACGTTCTTATCTATTATGTCACCTTCTCTAACAACAACTTCACCTTTGGATAACTTTAGATATACAGGAGCTATTTTTTCTCTTGCCTGTTTTTTAAGTTCTTGAGTTTTTTCTGAATTATAGAAAGCATTTGGCTTAACTAAAGAAAAAACAAAATCGATAATTAGTTTTCTTAATTCTGAGTTTGGTACTGACCAATGCAATTTATCATACGATAGAGCTTTGGCTGTATTCAAATCAATAAACTTCTCCGTATTGGTCTCTAACCTGCTAGTTTTTAACTCTGTATTGTATATCAAAATCTGGTTTTTTACATACTGGTAGTCCGACGGTCCAGATAAAACATAATATCTATTAATATCTTTCAATATTGTGTTTGTAAATCTTAGTATTGTATTTTTATTTTTTAAAATTTTATTAAAAGTATCCAGGTCTAAATTTATTTCTAAATCCTGGTTGAATTTTTTTAAAGCAAGCGTTTTATCTTTCATGTTAGCTATATCATCAAAAGCACTATATATTTTATTGTATAAATTGTCGTAAAGTTCAGGATTGTAGTAAAAAACATTAGGTACTGCAGCTTCTGCTTGCTGAACTTTTGCATGTGTAGCATATGGATCTTCAACTAACATTGATACATTTGAGCGAATTGTTTTTGGTGCAACATCTCCAATTTTTAGAGAACTAATACCGAGTTTACTTTTTGGAACTATTAAAAAAACAATTAAAACAAAAAATACCAGTGCGAGTAAAAATTCATTTGTAATTAAATGCTGATATTTTTCAAAAAGTGCTTTTGTTTTTCTAACTATTTTTATCTCTTTTTTCATATGCTTCAACTATTTTTGATACTATCGGATTTCTTAATACATCTTCTCTTTTAAAATCAACAAAGCCAATTGATTCTATGTTTAGTTTTCTAAGTAAACTCACTGCATCAGCCAGACCGCTTTTTATATTGTGCGACAGGTCAATTTGTGTAATATCGCCTGTTATTACAACTTTTGAATCAAAACCAGTTCTTGTTAAAAACATCTTCATCTGGCTTACAGTTGTATTTTGAGCTTCATCTAAAATGATAAAAGCATTATTAAGTGTTCTGCCTCTCATATAGGCAAGCGGTTCTATTTCAATTTTTCCCTGTTCAATTAACTTTAGAGCAAGCTCGGTTTCGATACAATCATAAATGGCATCATATAATGGTTTCATATAAGGGTTAATTTTTTCATATAAAGTGCCAGGCAAAAAGCCAAGCTTTTCACCAGCTTCTACTGCTGGTCTTGTTAGTATTATTCTTTTAACTTTTTTTTCAAGCAAAGCATTAATAGCAGCAAAAACAGCAAGGTATGTTTTTCCTGTACCAGCGGGTCCAACCCCAAATATAATTGTATTTTTTTCAATAAGTTCTAAGTATTTTGCCTGATTAACATTCTTTGGCAGTATGGCTTTTATTTTTGCATGCGCTTTTGGTGAATTAAAAATTACCTTTGCGTCTAAAGTATTATTATTGTCTAACTCAGAAATTAAGCTATCTATAGCATTTTCGTCAACAAAAATACCCTTATCAACCATATCATTGATATTTTTTAAATAATTATAGGCAAGTTGAATATTTTTATCATTGCCCTTAATTAAAACTTCGCCCCCTCTAAAAATAACATAAACATTAAGTTTTTGCTCAATTTTTTTTAAAGTCTCCTTACGGTTATACAGTACATTACCCAAATATGCTGGGTCACTTAAAACAAGGCGCTTTTCCACATCACTCCCACTCAATGGTAGCTGGTGGTTTATTCGAAATATCCAGCGCCACACGATTTACTTGTTCAACTTCATTTATTATCCTTGTCGAAATAGTATTTAAAATCTCCTGAGGTAAATATGTCCAGTTAGCTGTCATACCATCTAAACTCTCCACCACTCTTACTACAATTGTATAATCGTAAGTCCTTTTGTCACCCATAACCCCGACACTTTTTAAATCAAGCAAAACCCCAAATGCTTGCCAAACTTTATTGTACAATTCGCTTTTTTTAATTTCTTCTATAATTATAGCATCAGCGTGCCTTAAAATTTCAAGCTTTTGCTTTGTAATCTCGCCTATTATTCTTATTGCCAGACCAGGACCTGGAAAAGGATGCCTGTTAATAAAAGAATCATCAAGATTAAGTTGTTTTGCAAGCTGTCTTACTTCATCTTTAAATAAAAATCTAAAAGGTTCAATAAGTTTGAATTTTAAATCTTTTGGCAATCCCCCCACATTGTGGTGACTTTTTATTACATCAGAGGGACCCTTTACAGCAACACTTTCTATGACATCAGGATATAATGTACCCTGTGCTAAATACTCAATGTTACCTAATTTTAACACAAAATCCCTAAATACGTCAATAAAAGTATGACCTATAATCTTACGTTTTTGTTCTGGATCTTTTATTTTTTCCAATCTTGTTAAAAACAATTCACTTGCATCAATATAGTTTATTTTAATTCCTAATTTTTCAAAAGCCTTTTGCACGCTTACCTCTTCGTTTTGGCGCAAAAGACCATTATTTATGAAAATCGGTATTACATTATCACCTATTGCTTTATTTAGTAATACTACCAAAACAGAAGAATCCACACCACCTGATATTGCACATAAAACTTTCTTATCTTTTACTTCCTGTTTTATATCATTAATAGTATTTTCCAGAAAATCAACCATATTCCAATCTTTGCTTATGCCGCATATGCGCGAAACAAAATTTTCAAGAATAACATTGCCATTTTGAGTATGGGAAACTTCTGGGTGAAATTGGATTGACCATATTTTTTTGTCTAAATTTCTAATAGCAGCATACGGTGAATTTTGCGTATGTGATATTGTTTCAAAACCTTCTGGTAGTTTATCAATTCTATCTGCATGCGACATCCATACAATATTTTCATTTTTTATATTAAAAAATAAATCATCCTGTTTATCAATGTAGATTTTTGAATAACCGTATTCTCTTTTTTGGGCCCATGCAACATTTCCTTTAAACTTTTCTGCTATAAGTTGCATACCGTAACATATTCCAAGTATTGGAACATTCAATTCATAAATAGAATTATCTGGTTTTGGTGCATTTTTTTCATAAACACTAAAAGGCGATCCTGACAAAATTATACCTTTTATGTTGCCGCTTGGTTTTGCATTGTATGGTAAAATCTCGGCATAATATCCCATCTGTCTTATGCGTCTTGCGATTAGTTGAGTATATTGAGATCCAAAATCCAAAATTACTAAACTCAATTTTCTCCTCCAATAACACAATCTGCAACCCAAACACTTGGGCTACCCACAGAACCAGTAAAATATAGGTCATTAGCTACTGTCATTATTTTATTTAAAATATTATAAAAATTATCAGAAAATGTTGAAGCTTTTATATAGTGAGCCTTTTGGCCAGATTCAATTAAAAACCCATTTACGCCTAGCGAAAAATCTCCACTTACAGGATTTGCCATATGCATTCCCATTATCTCTGTTATGTAAAAACCGTCAATGCTATCAAATAAATCTTGTAAACTTTTTTCAGATGGTTTTAAATAAAAATTAGCAGGGCCAACCTTAATTGGGTTTACAAAACCATAACGCTTTGCATTTGCTGTATTTTGACTTTTTAGTTTGTTACTCGTGTAAGTATTATGCAAGAATGTTTTTAATTCTCCATTTTCAACTACTATTGTGTGTGTTTTTTTAATTCCTTCTTCATCAACAAAAAACTTTATACCACCTTTTGCAAAAAAATCATCTATTATGCTTATTGAACTCGAAAATGCCTTTTTGCCTAATTCTAACTTTGTGGTTTTGTCAATAACGCTTTGCGCGCTAAAAATATTAAAAAAGTACCTAAGCATGTAAGACATTACTTCATTGGATAGTATAACGCTTAACTTTTTTGTAGAAAAACTTGATGGTGATAGTTTTTCTATTGCTCTGATCGACGCAGTTTTGGCAATATTTTCAAAATCAATTTCATCTAAACTAAAACCTTTTTGATCATACCAGCCTATTTCTTCTATCTTGTCTTTGGCAAGAACACTTACCTGAGCATCTACTGCGTTGTAAGCCTGATGAGATTTAAGACCATATGAATTCATTAACCAGACGTGTTTTTCAATTGTATTTATAGAAGAAGATTTAACATTCTGTATGCGTTTATCTGCATTTTTTGCAATTGAACTCATCTCGTATACTGCATCTTTGATTTTTGTTTCATCAATTGAGTTAATCTCGCTAAAGCTTAACTCTTCGTTTAATTGTGGCAAAATTTGCGCATCAATTTTTTTTGAAAAATTTATGGAAGATGCTTTATCTATAAGATCTTCAATTCTTTTTTCATCATTTATAGTAGAATTTACAAAAAACACAAATTTACCTTTTATTAAGCGCAAAGCAACGCCTATTGTTTCAGTCAAACCCTTTGAAAAATCAGTTTCATTTTTTAAATCAAATGACTTTTCTAATATTTTTTCAATGTATATTTCGCATTGACTAAAGCCTTTCTTTTTTGAATAATCAATTAGTTTTTCAGCAAATTTAAACACACTATCCCCCTAATTTTAAGTAATTACCCATGATTTTGGTATAAAAATTTTATAGTACAAATCCATTGCATATCTATCTGTCATACCAGATATGTAATCTGCAACTGACTCTTCTTTTGTAGAGCCATATTGAATTATTAAATCAATATTTTCCATAAAATACTCAAATAAATCACTAATAATTTTAGAACTTTTTGATATTTCGCTTTGTATTACATCCGACATATATACATTTTCAAATAAAAAATCTCTTAATTCATTCAAACACTCAAGTATATCATTTTCCATTAAAATTTGCTGATAATTAGACTCTTTTGTCTGTTTTATAACACTTTTTACCATTTTAGTTATCCTTTTTGAGTGTGTATCACCAAGAACACTTGATAGTTTTTGTGGTATTTTGTCTATAATTTTTGCACGTTGCGCATCGTCAATATCGTGATTTACATAAGCAATAATATCTGCTATTCGCACAATTTGTCCTTCAAGCGTAATAGCAGAATTTTTTTTGTCAAGCAAAATATTACCCCTGCCCTTTGAGTGTTTTAATATGCCATCTCTGACTTCGTATGTTAAATTCAATCCCTTACCATCCTTTTCAAGTATATCAACTACTCTCAAGCTTTGAAACCAGTGTTTGAACTTACCATGTGTTTTTTTATTTAAAACAGCTTCACCTGCATGACCAAACGGCGTATGACCCAGATCGTGAGCTAAACTTATTGCTTCTGTAAGTGTTTCGTTGAGTTCTAAGGCAACAGCAATCGTTCTTGCAACCTGAGATACTTCAAGTGTATGTGTCATACGTGTCCTGTAATGGTCACCAAGAGGAGAAAAAAATACCTGTGTCTTATGTTTTAGCCTGCGAAACGATTTTGAGTGAATTATTCTATCCCTATCCCGCATATAATCAGTTCTGATATCGTCTTTTTCTTCTGGTTTTAATCTGCCTCTTGTCTGACTTGATTTTGCAGCGAATTCACACAAATAGAGCTCTTCGTTTTTTTCTATGCGCTCTCTGATGTTCAATCAACCCCCCAAAAAGCGTTTAACAAAATCAAGCCAGCAATACTCAATAGGATCTACAAAACATGTGTCTTTTTTAATATAAAAATCAGCTTTAGCTAAAAGTCCAATTAAAAAAGCATCTTGAGTACATATTGTCATTTTTATATCTTGCAGGTCTTGTGTTTCTAGAATTAAATAAGCACTTAAATTTTCCACATCTTCTATCACAACAGACTTAACTTTTATGCCCAGCGCATCTATAAAATTTAAAAAAACTTCGTATACAGTATTTTTTGGAACATATGTTTGATAAAGCAGCAAATTAACAAACTTTGCTCTTTCGGATGAAAGGGCAAACGCATAGTAGTCGCTATTTTCATCTTCAAAAATTATTTGCGTTTGATTTTTATTGTCGCCAAACATTAAATCCCTA
Organism: Desulfurella sp.; assembly: GCF_049977265.1. GTDB lineage: Bacteria > Campylobacterota_A > Desulfurellia > Desulfurellales > Desulfurellaceae > Desulfurella. The sequence goes on from NZ_JBMFGQ010000003.1 coordinate 36,522, forward strand.
ACTTCTAATTTGTACATATTTCACCATTTAAACTATGCTTATTTATTTTTTTTATTTTTGCAAAAACTATATCGCCTTCTTTTAAAGTAAAATCTACATTATCTATATTCACGATTTTGTTTGTTCTAGTTCTTCCCTGCATTTGGTTAGCTAACTTTGCTTTCGAATCAAGCAATACTTCTTCAATATTACCAAAGTAACGATTATTTATTTGCTTGCTTATTTTTGATTGAATCTCTTGAACCATCAACAGTCTTTCGTTTTTTTCCTCTTCGCTAACTTGATTAGGCATAAGACTTGCTTTGGCAAAAGGCCTATTAGAATATTTAAATGAATAAATTTCATCGAACTGAATTTCTTTTAACGCAAAAATAGTTTTTTTAAAATCATCTTTTGTTTCCTGCGGAAAACCTACTATAATATCACTTGTAACTGAACCTTTAGGATTGTACTTTCTAAAATATTCAATTTTTTTAGCAAACTCTTTAAAATTGTACCTTCTTCGCATCAATCTTAAAATTCTATCAGAACCAGATTGCAATGGCAAATGCAAATGCTCACAGGCTTTTTCAAATTCAGATATTGCTATAGCCAAATCTTCTCCGAAGTCTTTTGGATGAGATGTTATAAATCTTATCCTTTTTAACTTTTCAATTTTGTTTATCATTTCCAACAATCCAATAAAATTTAACCCCTCATAATTATATGAATTCACATTCTGACCTAATAATATAACTTCTTTTCCACCAAATTCAACTATTTCTTTAATTTCTTCTAAAATTGATTTATACGAGCGTGAAACCTCCCGTAGTCTTGTATATGGTACTACACAATAGGTGCAAAAATTATTGCATCCGTAAGTTATATCAACATAAGCTCTTATGTTTTTTAAATGACCAAATACATAGTCAGGATTTTGTATTGTATTAGAAATAAATGTTCCTTTTATGCCATCATTAAATAGTTGTTTAAATTCATAAAGTGATGTTGTGCCTAAAACAACATCAGATATTTTAGAAAGTTCTTCTGGATAAATTTGCGCTACACAACCCATGGAAATAAACTTAGCCTTTTTGTTTAAGTTTTTTATTCTGCCGATTTCGCTAAATATCTTCCTTTCAGACTTTTCTCTAACAGCACAAGAATTCACAATAACAATATCTGCATCTTTAACATTAGATATCTCATAGCCATTTTCTTGTAAAATTGATTCAATTTTTTCTGAATCCCTCTCATTCATTTGACAGCCAAATGTCTTGATGTAGTATTTCATTAATTTTTTCCTTTCTGATATATATCTACCCAATAATTCTGCTGTTTTAGAGTTGTAGAAAAAACATGCCTGCCATCATTTTTTGAAACAAAGTAAAAATATTTGGTTTTAGCAGGTTCAAATGCTGCTTTTAAAGATTGATAGCTTGGACTACAAATTGGTGTTGGAGGTAAACCTTTGTATATATATGTGTTATATTTATTTTTTGGATTTTCTAAATCTTTTAATGTTAATTTTCCATTAAAGTTTTTTATACCATATATAACAGAAGAATCGATTTGCAAAAGCATGTGCTTTTGCAACCTATTGTAAATAACGCTTGCAATTAGTGGTCTTTCAGAGTTTACTTTTGCTTCTTTTTCTACCATAGATGCAACTATTACTTTATCATATAAACTTTTATTAATATGATTAAAGTCTGCAAAATTCGAAAAATCTTTTTTAAATAATTCAAACATAAGCTTTAACAAAACAGACGGATTTTCTTTTTTTTCAATAAAATAGTCACCAGCACCCAAAAAACCTTCCATATTAGATGCATTATAGCCAAGTAATTTGTAAGAGTATGATTTAGAATTTGCTAACTTGTAAAATTCGTTACCATCAAAACCAAGTCGATTAAGTCTATGCGCAATGCTTTCTATATCAAAACCTGGCGGTATGGTAAATATTACATCATTTTTATTTTCGCCAATAAGTTCTTTGAGTGTTTGTTTTGGTGAATTGTTTGTATAAAAAACATGAACGCCCGATTTTATATCTTTAGATTTACCAGACAAACGTACATAATAATAAAACCAATCGTATCTTTTTATCAAGCCATTTTTTTCCAATTTTTCAGATACAGACAAAACAGGCTCATTTGGGGTAATAATTATATAAATCTTTTTCTTTACACTAGAATTAGGTGCGTTTATAAAACTATTGAAAGAAATTACAGCGTAAACGACAAAAACTAAAGCTATAAAAAGTAGAATTGAATTAAATATTATTAATTTTTTAAGCTTTTTCATTTAAGGTACATTTTTAAAAAATCAAAACTCAATTCAAAAACTCCAAAAACGCCTTGCAATAAAAATCGAATGTTAGTATAATGGTAAATAATGAAAAAAGCAACTGTTTTTATTGCATTGTTTGTTCTATTATTGACATCAAACGCTTTTAGCTTAACTCTTAAGACACTAAATATAGTAAAAATTTCCCAGACAAAGCAAACAATAATTCTCCAATTTGACAATTTAGAAAATTATACGTACATTAGGCTTTCAAATAACCTTTTTTATATAGGTACTGATAATTGCCTTATAAATGCCACTTTAAAATCAGACTATGATGTAGAAAATATTATATTAAAACAACTTTCTAATCAAACACGTATATATTTTAAATTAAATGATAAAAATCAATACAACATAAAAATTTCTAAACCAAACAAAAATACTCTGGTAATAAACCTATTTCTATCGCAAGAAAATAAAACTGCAAATGAAGAACAATTAAGCCCAAATACACAAGAAGATACTCAAGAAAATCAAACTAGTAAAGATAAGCAACCTATTATATTAGCACCCATAAAATTGCCTTCATATAATCCAAAAAATATTACCATTGTCCTTGATCCAGGCCATGGTGGCAAAGATTCAGGTGCAGTTGGTGTAGGTGGTCTAAAAGAAAAAGATGTAGTTTTAAGCATAGCACAATACTGTGCAAATATTTTAAAAGAAAAAGGTTTCAAAGTAATTTTAACTCGATATAATGATGTTTTTATACCACTCGCACAGAGGGTAAAAATTGCAAATGATGAAAAAGCAAATCTATTTGTATCAATTCACGCTAATGCTTCACTTGATCCTTCTGCAAGAGGAATGGAAGTGTTTTTTTTAAATGCTACAAGTAATCAAAAAGCTCTAAGAATAGCGGCATTAGAAAACGATGTACCGCTAGAGCAAATGGGTACAATAAATAAAATTATAATATCTCTTATAAATCAAGCAAAATTAAAAGAATCAGCGGTACTTGCCAAGGATGTAGATGATTCTGTATTTACACTTGCAAAACCAGAATACACTGGTTTAATAAATAGAGGTATAGACCAGGCACCGTTCTATGTGCTTGTAGGTACAAATTGCCCCTCAATTTTAATTGAAACACTTTTTATAACAAATCCCAAAGACAATGAATATTTAAAAGATCCAAGCTATCAGCAAATCATTGCAAAAGGTATAGCAGATGGTCTAATAAAATATTTAGATACATACAAAAACAATTGACAATAAAAAGTTTAACACTATATTTAATAATGGGCAAGTAGGCGTAGGGTCGCTAGCTTAAAACTAGAGGAAAGTCCAGGCTCTATCGGATCGAAGCGCCTTTAAAAAGGTTGGAGCAATCCACAGGAAAGCGCAACAGAAAAGAAATTTCTTAAAGCTAATGCGTTAAGAAAAAGTGAAATGGTGAGGTAAGAGCTCACCGCACACCCAGTAATGGTTGTGGCATTGCAAGCCCCACTTAGAGCAAGACCAAATAGAGAGATTGGCCTGATCCGAGCCTATAATCTCTGGGTAGGTCGCTTAGATAAATGACCCTAAAGGATTTAATCCTTACAGAACCTGGCTTATAGCCTGCTTGCCTAATCTTCTTTTTTGTAAGCTAATGCCTGTTTAAAATGTACAAGCTTAAGGTTTGTGTTTAACCTTGATATTGATTCTGTAGCACCTAAAAACAAATATCCGTTTTTATTTAAAATATGATTATAAATTTTATCTATAACCTTTTGACGAGATTCATTGTTAAAATAAATCAAAACATTTCTTAAAAAAATAATATCCATGTTGCCAACAGTGTTTAAATCTTTGTCTTCTACAATATTTACTTGTCTAAAAACTACTTTATTTTTAACAAAACTTTTTATCCTATAAGTGTTTTTCTCAATGTCAAAGTATTTTTGTTTTAAGGCATTTGAGAGCTCTTTTAGGGCATATTCATTATAAACTCCATTTTTTGCTTTCTCTAAAACTTCAATGCTAATATCTGATGCTAAGATTCTTGCTGGAATATTTGCTCCATACTTTTCCACTAAAGCAATTGCTAGAGTGTATGCTTCTTCACCACTTGAGCAAGCAGCGCTCCATATGTTCAGTATAGGTTTTTGTTTTAACAATTCACTAACAACAATATCACTAAATACTTCGATTTGCTGTAGATGCCTAAAAAAATAAGTCTCATTAATTGTTATAGCGTCAAATAGGTTGCATAACTCATCTTTATTTGTTTTTAAAAACCTTAAATAATCTTCATAATTGCGTAATCTTAATTCTTGTATGCGCTTAGTGAGCTTATTTTCAAGCAAATATTTTTTACTAATTTCAAAAAATATGCCAGATTTTTCATAAATAAAGTCTCTTAAGTTTTCGAATATTTCAGGGTCAATTTCGGGCATTTAGTACAACTCCTTAAAATAAGTCTTTTTGGCCTCATCGATTTGCTCAAAAAGTTTAAAAGTAAATAATGCCAAATCAATTCTTTTAGAAACTTCTATATTTTGTGTTATAATTTGCCATCCTTCTTGATTTTCTATTAAAAATCTTGAATAGTTACCACCAAAACCCATGCCTTCTGAGTAAGTGAGTAAATCTGCAACGCTTATTATAGATGCCATTACTTGATTTTTTGCTTTTTTTGGCGTGTGGTGATTTACCACAGCATCAATTAACTCTTCTGGCAAATTCCATCGCTTTAGCAATTTTTCTGCCAAATCGCAGTGCGTTATGCCAAAAAGTTCAACTTCTGACTCATAGAATGATTTATTCTTTTTGTATGCATAATTTAAAGTTCTATCAAAATCGTCCTGGTCATATAAATCCAATATTACTTTTCCTATATCGTGTATAACGCCAGCGGAAAACTCTAAGCCACCAGATTGAAAATTCAAAATATTGGCAATAATCTTTGCTGTTATGCCACAACCAAACGAGTGGTCCAAGAATTGATTTGGGTTAAACCTTTTGCTTACAGGAAATTTTTTCATAGTAGAAAGTAAAGCTGAAGCTATGACAATATTTTCTATTTGCACAAAACCAAGCAAATTTATTGCATGAATAAGAGAAGAAACTTTCCCGTGAAGACCATAAAAAGGAGAATTTGCAGTCTTTAAAATTTGTGATACCAAAGCAGGATCTTTTTGAATAAGGTCGTACAGATTTTTTGCGGATGTTGATTCTTTTCTCAACAAATATGTAATTTCAAGGGCAATTTGCGGGAAAGCAGGCAAATTTTCAATGGATTCTAAGCTATTGTACAATTTTTCTACATTATTCATTTTAAACCTGCCTGTTTATTTTTTCTTTATATTTTTCATTTAAATCCAATATTATACTACTAATCAATTCCTCTTCTTCATTCGAAAGATTATTGCTTGTTTTTTCTTTGAGCATTTCCAATAATTCAATGCTTGCCTTCGCCATTTCTAAATCTATTTTTCTTGTGTTATCAAATGGGTCTTCAACTATACCAAGTTGGACGTAAGCACTCCCAGCAATGGATAATATAAATTCTTCAAATTTCATTTAATCCTCCATATAGGTAGCTTTAGATGTGGGTGTTTCGTAAACACTTACGCTATAGAGAATGCAGTCTTTAATGCGAGGTTTTAATGTTTCAAAAATATATTTAGCAATCATTTCGGAGGTGGGATTTGTTTTAGAAAAATAATCAATTTCATTTAAGTATCTGTGGTCTAGCGTTGACAATATTTCTTTTAAGTATTTTTTTAATTCTTTGAAATCAATACCTATGTAGATTTGATTTAATTTTTTACATCTAACAACAACTTCTACCTTAAAGTTATGGCCATGAAGATTCTCACATGCTCCACGATAATTATTTAATCTATGAGCAGCAGAAAAATCACTTTCAACAAATATTTCAAACATGTCGACATCCTTCAATGCTACTAAAGTGATATCCTACAAGACCGCTTGGAATTTTAGGATAAAAATATGTTGATTTTTGAGGAAATGTAAGATTATTTTTTGTTATCTCAAATAATGACTCATAAGTAACAGGCTTTAACAAAAAACCAACTACAGCTTCCTTTCTATCCACGCTTTTTATAACTTCTTCTTTAGAGTGTGCATAACCTGAAATTTCGTTACTTGCAATATCTTCATCGCTGAGATTTAGCATTTTTTTAAACACTATATTTTCAAAAAGCTTAACATCAAGTTTGTCTATTAAATCTTTTGTATTTTTATCAATATATTTCAAATAGGTAAACTTTCCATCATACATGATTATATCATAGTCAAAATCGTTGCCTATTTCAAAGAAATTGTAAATTTTTTGCCTAAAATCATCAACATTAATTTCTTTAATCAATCTATGAATAGGCATTAAAGCCAACCCATCATTCTTATCTACAAAAAATACAAGTGCATATTCACTCCCTGCCTTTTTTTGGCCAGCTTTACTGTAATAATTTCTGATAGATAAGCAGGTTTCATACCTATGGTGGCCATCAGCTATAACTAATGTTTGGTTTTTAATTGATTCTTTTATATGATTTACTATTTCTATGTCATTTATTTTATAAACATTATGAATTTTATCTTCGAAACTAACTTCAAAAAGATTTTCTTTTTTACAACCTTTCACGAAATTTGATAAATCCTCATCATCGTAAATCATCATTATAGGACAAAACATAGCGTTTGTTGAAGTTATTAGCTTAAATCTATCTATTTTTGGGCCTTTTAGTGTTTTTTCATGTGGCTTTATAGAACCGCCAAGTTCTTCAAGCTTTAGCGCTCCCAAAAAGCCATACAGTGTTTTTTTTGTATTATTTATATTATATGTGCAAGTATAAGCATAAAATGAACAATCATTGTCAAAAATTAGCTTTTCTTTTAAAACCCAGGAATCTAAAATATCCTTAGCATTTTCGTACTTTTTATCATTTTCGCCTTCTGGCAAAACTATCCTTACTATATTAAAATCATTTTTAGATAATAGTTGTTTTTTATAGTCTTTATCTATAACATCGTATGGTGGACATATGTAAGAATCAATCTTTTTTTCTTTAAATAAAATACCTTTAAATGGTTCAACAATAGGCATAATTCCTCCTAATAAATTAGCTTTATATTTGATAGACTATATTTTACAAACAAGTTTTCATCCATCCTAAATAAATTTTTTATATCAGAAAATCCATTGTATTCCTGATAATTTTTATTGTAACTATCAAGTCTTTTTACAATTTCGTTTACACTATAGCATTGTGCTATTTCACCTTTAGATGTTTTTTTTATAACCACTATAGAGTTTTCATTATAGCAATTTGCAGCTATTAAATCCATAGAATTTATGCAGTACACTTGACCACAAAATCCAAAAAACAAACCTTTTATAGTAGAAAGTGTAACTCTAAGGCTACTATATCTTCCCGGACCAATTGTTACGAACAATGTCTTGATATCATAAAAATTCAAATTGTTTTTTTTTAATAAAACATCAAATGTAGAAATAATTGCAACAGAATGTATGGCTTTTTCTATAAAGATAGAATCAATCAATGATTCATCTTTGAAAAAAGCCATACTAAGCGATTCAGAAGATCCGTCAATCGCAAAAGCAATATTATTATTTTGTGCTTGCGTTTGCATCAATATTAACAAATGGGTTAAAATTTATAGGTGGTAATACTACAGGAGCTAAACCCATTCTAAGTAAAGTACTTTGAACAAGTTCTCTAAAATATGGCCAACTATCAACTAAAACTGTAGAGTCAGCAAATATTTTAAAAATTTCATCATCCATTGGGCCGCCTACTTGAAAATCTAAAATATACAAAGGAGTTATCTTTATTAGTACATCATCTGGATTATTCTGAAGTGCTACTTTGAAAAAGAATTCTTGAAAAACTCTTACATGATTATCTGCTACAATCTGATAATATGCATTTTTGTCAATATATACCTTAGATTCCTCCATAGAAACATTGATCTTCTCATCGTCAAAATTAGCCTCTAACTTATAAAGCCTAATATTATGCAATACTAAGTTTGTATTGAGTTTTGCAAATCTTTCTTGAACGCTATCAGCCATAATACCTCCTAAATTATATCATTTTTTGTTAAATTTTTTAGTCCAAATTTAAAAAAATTCACTTTTAATTCTAACGGTTCTTCTTTAACATTTAAAATAATGCCATTACCAAAGTCCTTATGATTAATCACTTCACCAATTTTGTAACGCCTAAGAGAGTTTTTGCTTAAAGAGCCTATTTCTTTTAAAAAGCGTGAGGGAAAGTAAGTACTGCGAAAATCTGAGGTATAGTAACTTAAATATAAATTTTTTTTTGCCCTTGTGACACCCACATACATAATACGTCTTTCTTCTTCTATGACTGAATCTAGATAAAGGCTTGGTAAAATACCCTCATTTAAACCTACCATAAAAACATGATCAAATTCTAAACCTTTAGCTGCATGTATTGTAAGCAAATTTACATTTGGTGTTGATTGATTTTCTTTATCGCCAACATTTTGAGAATAATCATATAGACTTGCGCTTTCAATAAATGCATCAATGTCCATATTTTTTGCAAAATCAATTAACTCGTCAACATTCGCTTGCCGTAAATTTTCTTTGTAAAAATTTCTACTTGAAAAAACTTCATCAAAGACAAACCTTAAACATTCGCTTATATTATCAGAATAAATCTTTTTTTGCAAAATTTTTACAAAATTTATAAAATTAGCAACTTTAGTATATTTTTTTTGTGTAAACGAACAAGAGGACTCAAATAAATCTATATTTAAATCTTTTGAATGCTCTTTTATGCTTTCTATAGTCTTTTCGCCAATCCCGCCAAAATTACTAATAGCACGCACAAAAGACACATCATCTTTTTTATTGTAAGCAAGCTTTATGAAACTCAAAATATCTTTAATTTCCTTTTTATCAAAAAATTTATGAGCACCTATCTTTTTATAGGCAATTGCATTTTGGATAAGATATTCTTCAAAAAGTCTTGATAGCATATTATTCCTATAAAGTACAGCTATACTTTGATCCGAATCTTCTTTTAAAATTCTCTTTATTTGATTTACTACATAATAGGCTTCATCTTTATTCGTTGAAAATTCTTTAATGATAGGCTCTACACCAATTATATCTGAGTATAATTTTTTTCCTATGCGCATCTTATTGTTTGTAATAATTGTATTTGCTATATTTAGTATATTTTTAGTTGACCTATAGTTTTTTTCCAATTTAATAACTTGACATGGCAAAAAATCATTACTAAAAGATAAAATATTATTTATATTAGCTCCTCTAAATGCATAAATCGATTGATCTTCGTCGCCTACAGCAAAGACACGATTATTGCCATTATAAAAATGTTTTATTAATTGATACTGTGTATTGTTTGTGTCCTGGTATTCATCAATTAGTATAAATTTGAATTGATTTTGAAATGATTGACGTATATTTTCGTTAAACTTAATTTCATTTATTAAGTTTATTAAAATGTTGTCAAAATCAACTGCGTTATTATTTACAAGCTTTTCTTCATAAGTTTTGTATATTTTTTCAATTTCTTTATTGGGAAATTCAATTTCAGAAGAATTTTTTAATTTTGAAATATAAGAAGAAATTTTAGCAGAATCAAATTTAGTTTTATCTAAATTAAGAGAAATGATTGTCTCTTTAACAAGCATTTCCTGGTCGTGTTTATCGTAAATTGTATAATTCTTACCAATTTTACGCAAAAATCTCAGAGACATAGAATGAAAAGTACCAATATAAAAACTTTCAATGTTTGTATCTAAAATAGTAGCCACCCTTTCTTTCATCTCGTTTGCTGCTTTATTTGTAAAAGTAAGTGCTAAAATTTCATAAGGTTTAGCTATATTATTTTTTAAAATATATGCAATTTTATATGTTAGGGTTTTGGTTTTTCCGCTACCCGCACCAGCAATAATTAACAAATTTTTATCACAAATCTCTACTGCCTTTTTTTGCTGTTCGTTTAATGAATCAAGCATCGTTGTTTCCTTTCGATAATTTTTTTAGTATTGTTTTTCTTCTTATAATGCCAATAACTTCCATATCTTCCAAAGATTTAACAACCGGTATAGTGTTTATCTCTTTAAAACCAATTTTACTCAAAAGAACATATAAACTCTCTTGAGGTAAAACAAATATCAAATCTGTATTTGCAACGTCAGCTGCTAACAAAAAATTATTTAGTATATCTTCATTTAAAATAGTTTTCAAAACATGCAATGTAATAATACCATACAGTTTATGGTTTTCATCTAAAACCAAAATCTCATTGTACTTTGCATTTGAAAATATATCGTAAATTTCTTTTAGCATTTTATCTTTTTCGATAGTTAAAAAATTTGTTTCCATACATTCTTCAACCTTTATATGTTCTAAAAGATTGATCGTATATTCATTATTATGTACCAATGAATCTATTCTTGTATCCACCTGTGCTTCTTCCAAATTTATTTTCCTTGTTAACAAAAATGCAATGGTAACTACCCAAAGAGCTGGAACAATAAGCTCATAACCGCCAGTTATCTCGGCAGTAAGCACAATTGCAGAAATAGGTGTTTTTTCGCATGCCGCCAAAAAAGCAGCCATACCCACAACAGCAAAACTTGAAGGGTTAATAACTACGAATATGCCGCTTTGCTTTAGCAAACTCCCAATGCCCACTCCAACTAAAGCTCCAATTATTAATAGTGGGGCAAATAAACCAACAGGGTTTTTACTGCCAACTGAAATTGAAGTAGTAAACATTCTTAAAATCCCAACTATCAATAAAAAAAAATAATTTTGTGGATTATTAAATGCTGCTTCTAATAAACCATATCCCATGCCCGCAGATGCAGGCAAAAAAATACCAAACAAACCAACAATAAAACCACCCAAGGCGGTTTTAATATAAATAGGATGATTTACCATACTTACTAAAATTTTTGTCTGCTTAAACAAATATATGAATAATACCACACAAATGGAAATCGCTACAGCAAGCACACTGTACGATATTAATTCTAAGGGCTTATAAAAATACATTGTTGGCACACTAAACATATGCTGCCACCCAAACAAAGATGAAAAAACTGAGTAGGCGATAATTGATGAAATTGCACTTGCCATTAGCGCTTCATATTCAAAATCTGCTTCTTTGTAGAGCACTTCAGTGGCAAAAATAGCTGCTCCCATAGGAGCTCTAAAGATTGCACCAATGCCTGCTGCAAGTCCACTTACCATTAGCATTCTTTTTTCTTTGTTACTTAAGTTAAAAACATTACCAAGAAAAGAGCCAATTGAAGCTCCAATTTCTGCTGCTGGGCCTTCTCTTCCACCTGCAAAACCACTACCAAGCGCAATTGAGCTTGCAAAAAGTTTTACAATTGCGGATTTTGGTCTTATGGTTGATTTATGATGAAAGTATTTTATAATTTTATTTACTCCACTTTCTTTATCATTGAATATGTATAATACAAGGCCACTTAAAAAACCACCAGCAGTAATAATTATTAAAAAAATCAATGGTTTAAAGGGCTCATTTTTTAAAGTAAATAAAGATTTTTCATTTGTAGGAAACTTAAATGGAAATCCTGCTATATGATTAAGTAAATATACGCTAAAGAAATTTATCATAACAAATAAGAATATTGCACCAAGACCACTAAATATGCCAAGTAAAACATAAATTAACCATTTTCTGGCAATATTATTTTGCAAAAAACTTAAACTTGAGATATCTTTCATTCAACGGTTACACTTTTGGCTAGGTTTCTGGGCTGATCCACATCATTGCCTAAAATATTTGCTATATGGTAGGCAAATAATTGCAACGGTACAATATTAACAAAAGCAGAAAAAAAATAAGATGTATTTGGAACCTGTACAAAATCATCAGCAATATTTGAATATTTATCAGATAATAGTATAATCTTTCCATTTCTAGCTTTTACTTCATTTGCATTAGATATTGTTTTTGAATAAAGCGGCTCAAAGTTTGGTGCTATAACAAAGGTAGGTGTATTTTCATCAATTAATGCAATAGGACCATGTTTTAACTCTCCTGCTGGGTAGCCTTCTGCGTGAATATATGATATTTCTTTTAGTTTTAATGCCCCCTCAAGTGCTAATGGGTAAGATACGCCTCTACCTAAGTATATAAAATTTTTAACATTTGAGTATTTTTTTGCAATTTTTTCAACTTCAGTGTTTAAACGAGCAAACTCGGTTTTTAAAATAGATGGCAAACTCATCAGTTCGTTCAGGTAAGGCTTTACATCAATAGCTTTTAGCTGAGCAATTTTTAGGGCAAGCAAATAAAGCATCGCAAGCTGGCAAACAAAAGCTTTTGTTGATGCAACACTAATTTCTGGCCCAGCAAGAGTATACAATACATAATCGCTTAATCTTGCTATTGTGCTTTCCTGAACATTGACAATTGATATTGTTTTTATACCAAAGGTTTTTGCAAGGTTTAGAGATTCTTTTGTATCCGCAGTTTCTCCAGATTGTGAAATTGCTATTAATATATTATTTTGTGTAAATATAGGTTTTGAATAGCGAAATTCCGATGCAATTTCAACATTTACTGGTATGGACAATAGTTCTTCAAAAAAATACTTTGACGTCAAACCTGCATAATAACTGGTCCCACAAGCTACAATTGTTATTTTTTGAGTTTTTTTTAGTAATTCTTCATCAATATCCATATTAATTTTATCGTTGACAATATGTGCGTAAATTGTGTTTGCTAAAGCCTCATCTTCCTCGCTTATTTCTTTTAGCATAAAGTGTTTAAAACCGCCTTTTTGAGCTGTTTGCAAATTCCAATCAACACTTTTTATCGTCCTTTGAACTTTTACTCCATTATTGTAAATTTCAAATTGACCATTTTTTTCCAAAACTGCTACATCATTTTCTTCTAATACAATAAATTGTTTTGTATGTTCTAAAAAAGCGCTTAAATCGCTTGCTAAAAATAACTCATTATCTTTTACACCTATAAGAAGCGGTGATTCTTTTTTTGCGGCATATATTTTTTCTTCACCTAAATGTATAAGCGCAATTGCAAAACTACCTTTTAATACAGAAATTGCTTTTTTTATAGCTTCAAGCGTACTTATATCTTTACTAAAGTAATCAATAAGAAGCAAAATAGTTTCTGTATCTGTGGCTGAAGTTTTTTGATAACCATTTTTTATCAAAAATTCGTCAATTTCTTTAAAATTTTCTATGATACCGTTATGTACAATCGCAAAATTTTTAGTAGAATGTGGATGAGCGTTTTCTTTGCTTGGTCTACCGTGTGTTGCCCATCTGGTATGTCCAATACCTATTGTACCATTGAGTTCACTACCAATAGATAAACACTGACTGACTAAATCTGCAACCTTACCTTTAACCTTAATTACTTCTATCTGCTCATTAACAACTGCGATACCAGCAGAATCGTAACCTCTATACTCTAAAGCTGACAAACCATTTAACAAAATGCCACTGGCTTTTTTGTTTCCAATATAGCCTACAATACCACACATTTACTTCTCCTCATTGCGTTTTCTATACTCTATAACCCAGTTTTCTTTTATTTGTTGGGGCACTCTTGATAAAATCAAACTAAACGCAGGAGTGTCTTTTGTAACAGTTGTGCCCGCTGCTATCAAGCAATCATTGCCAATTTTAACAGGTGCAACAAGTTGTGTATCTGAACCTATAAATACATTGTCACCTATTATTGTCTGGTGTTTTTTGTATCCATCATAATTGCATGTAATTGTACCAGCACCTACATTTACATTTTTGCCTACAATTGCATCTCCTATATAGCTTAAATGGCTTGCTTTGGTATTTTCATCCAGAATAGACTTTTTTACTTCAACAAAATTACCTATATGTACATTCTTTTTTATTACATTGTCTGGTCTTAAGTGAGAAAACGGACCTATAGAGCAATTTTTTTGTATAACCGATCCTGTTAGGACGCTGTAAGGTTTTACAACAACATTGTCTGATATATCACAAGAATCTATAATGCAGCCAGTGTCAATTATACAGTTTTTACCGATTTTTGTGTTTTTTCTTATGTGCACATTAGGATATATAAGCGTATCTTGTCCTATCTGGACATTGATATCAATATAAGTTGTATCTGGATCAATAAATACAACACCATTTTGCATATGAGCTTCAATGATGCGCTTTTGCATAATTTTTCTTACATTTGAATACTCTTTTTGCGTATTGATGCCCAAAATTTCATCTTTTTCAACTTCAAATAAATCACAATTTTTTGCAAACTTAACTATGTCTGGCAGGTAATACTCGCCTTGAGCGTTGTTATTGTCTATTTTTGGTAAATTAGTTACAGCGAAGTCTTTTTTTAGAAAAAAAATGCCACTGCTTACTAAACTTATCTTTAAAATATCATCATTTGCATCTTTTTGCTCAACAATTCTAAAACCACTCTCATGCTTTACAATGCGTCCATAGCCTGTTGGATCATCAACTTCTGATACAAGCAATAAACAATCTAAACCTCTGGTTGAAAAAAATTCCTTAGCAGTCTTGAGTGTATCAGGTTTAATCAAAGCCGAATCAGCATTTATTACCAAAAAGTCATCACTTATATATTGCAAAGCAAGTTCACAAGCTTTTGCTGTGCCATTTTGAATTTCTTGCAACGCAATACTGCCAAAAATAGATAAATCCTTAGCGTGCTCCTTATTTGAAACAATAACAATGTTTTCAAAGCCGCTTTTTTTTAGTGTATTAACAATATTTTCAATTATGCTTTTGCCACACAAGTCATAAAAAATCTTGCTTTTTGATGTTTTCATGCGACTACTTTTTCCTGCAGCTAAAATTACAGCATCCATAGTCATTCTGAACATCAGCGAAGAACCTCCCTCATTAATGTCTGAAATGTCTTTTTTTTGTAAATATCATAGGTAGATTATACTCATTACATGCTTTAATTACCTCATCATCTCTAATCGAGCCACCTGGTTGAACAAATGCTGTTGCACCAAAAGATTTTGCCAAATCAATATTATCTCTGAATGGGAAAAAACCATCCGATGCCAAAACACTTCCTTGCAGACTTATTCCTAAATCTTTGGCTTTCTGTGCAGCACATTTTACAGCATCAACCCTTGAGGTTTGGCCCGCACCAATTGCTAAAGCCTGCGAATTTAAAGCAAAACATATTGCATTTGATTTAGCAAACTTTGCCACAAACCAAGCGAACTTCAAATCTTCAATTTGGTTTTGTGTGGGTTTTGATTGAGTAACAATTTCATAACTAAAATCATCTAAATAATCGCTATCTTGAACAACAAAACCTCCAACTACACTTTTTATATCTTTATTTTCTTTATATGAATTTATATCAACCTTATCTACTTTAGCTAAAATTAAATTTTTCTTTTTTGACAAAATACTTAATGCTTCCTTTTCAAAATCAAAAGCGACAATAACTTCATAAAAACGCTCTGCTATTTTTTTTGCCAAACTTCCATCCACAATACCATTTACTCCAACTATACCGCCAAAAGCACTTACAGGGTCGCTAAATAGCGCTTTCTCATACGCATCCTGTAGATTATCAGCACAAGCCACACCGCATGGTGTATTGTGTTTAATTATGGTACACATAAAAGGCTTACTCAAATAAGTAGATTCTATCATCATCCTATAAGCAACATCAATATCTAATATATTGTTAAAAGATATTTCTTTTCCCTGAAGTTGAACCATGTTTGGCAAACCTTTTTTTAGCGGCACTCTATAGAAATTTGCCGTCTGGTGAGGGTTTTCTCCATATCTTAGAGATTTTTTTAATTTCATACCAATATTCAGTGTGTCACCTTTATAACCAAATTTTTCAACAATCACAGAATCGTAATAAGAAGTTAAAGCAAAAGCTTTTAAAGCACATTTTTTTCTAAAATCTATATCTATGTTATCAAAGTTTTCCATTACTCTTGTATAATCTTTCGGATCGACCACAACCAATACCCTTTTATAATTTTTTGAAGCTGCTCTGATAAGTGTAGGGCCACCTATGTCAATATTTTCTATTAACTCGTTTGTATTGTTTGAGCGCATGGCTACCTGTTCAAAAGGATAAAGATTTACAACAACAATATCTATGGGTTCTATATTGTGAATTGATAATTCTTCTTTATGTTTTGGATTGCTTAAATCTGCAAGTATGCCTGCATGAATTTTATATTGAAGCGTTTTAACACGGCCATCTAAAATTTCTTCAAAGCCCGTATAGTTTTCAACGCTTGTTGCATTAATATCATTTTGTTTCAATAAATTGTAGGTAGAGCCTGTTGAAATTATTGATACGCCTTTTTCTTGTAAAAATTTTGCAAACTCCACAATACCTGATTTATCATATACACTAATAATTGCTCTCATTTCTACTCCTTATTATGATTTCGTCTGATACTTTAGCATTTATAAGTTCTGCAGCACTATTTTTATAGGCAGCAATCTCTAAAAAACCAAAAGAACCCTCTATTACAAACAAGCCTTCTTTAAATTGTGCATAATATTTAGCTTTTTTGTCTATAATCTTATTATTCACAACTAATTCAAAATTATCTATTTTTGATTTAATATTTGTAATTATATTACCAAATTTATCTATCCATAATATTTCACCTTTTTGTTCTTTATTGTCAAAAATCACCTCCAAACAATCAAATTTCTCATAAGAATCTGTTTTTACAAGTTTGATATCATTATTTAACAATTTGCATACTACTTTTGAAAAAATATCCCTTGCATGAAAAGTAGATGATTTACTTTTAAATTCTTCATCAATATAAAAAACTTCAAAATCACCATCGAATGTCAAAATACCATTATCCCTACCAACAAATATATAACCATTCCTTTTGACAACAATAGGTTTTTCTAAAGAACCAACCTGCGGATCAACAACAACTAAAAAAACACTTCCTTTTGGAAAATACTCAAAAGAATATTTAAGTATAAACTGAGCGCTTTTTAAGCTAAAAGACTCTATCCCGTGAGTTAAATCAATAATATCAGCATTGCAATTTGACTTTATTGCACCTTTTACAATACCTACATAGGGATCAAAATAGCCAAAGTCCGATAAAAACACTACTGTTTGCATCTTTTATATTTTATACTTAATTAAAAGTTTTTCAAGTTTATATAAAATACTAATTTGAAAACTTTGTTAGTATTTGATATAATAAATTTGTGAAAATTAGGATAGCCGAAAATGCTGGTTTTTGTTATGGTGTAAAAAGAGCTATAAAAATAGCAGACGAAGCTCTAAAAAAAAACAAAATAATTTATAGTTTAGGTCCTATAATACATAATCCGCAGGTAGTAAGTCGTTATGAAAAAAAAGGATTAAAGGTTGTTGAAACAATAGAAGAAGCAAAAAATGCTGTGCTTATTCGCTCGCATGGTATACCACCGCAAGTATATGAGCAAATAAGCGAAAAAAACTTAGATTGTATTGACGCAACCTGCCCTTTTGTAAAAGAAGCACAAGATTACGCTAAACAGTTGTACGAAGAAGACTATTTTGTAGTTATAGTTGGAGACCAAAACCACCCCGAAGTCAAAGCTCATATTGCTTATGCCAATTACAAAGCTCAAGTAATAAATTCGATACAAGAAGCAAAAAATATTGAAGCTCAAAAAATAGGTGTCATATCACAAACCACACAATCTGTGGATAATTTTGTATCTATTGTATCTGAGCTTGTAAAAAAAGCAAAAGAAATAAGAATATTCAATACAATTTGCGACGCAACAGAAAAAAGACAGGAATCAGCTAAAGAGCTTGCAAAAAATTCTGACCTTATGATAGTAATAGGCGGTAAAAATTCTGCCAATACACGCAAATTATATGAAATTTGCCTTAACTTTTGCAAAAAAGTCTACCACATAGAAACAAAAGAAGAATTAAAAAAAGATTGGTTTGAAGGTATTGAAAATGTAGGCATCACAGCAGGTGCGAGTACACCAAACTGGCTTATAGAAGACGTCATAAAAGCCATAGAAGAAATTGAATATGATATACATTGATTTTTTTAAAAATTTAGGGAAAAAAATCCAACAATTAAATAAATTTTTTGGCGAAAAAATAGCAAGCTTTGAGTTTGAAGAAAATCCCTTTGGTGATGTAAGTGTGTATATTGACAAAAAAGCTCAGGAAATCGTTGTCGAATCAATAATAAAAGAATCAATAAAATGCACATTACTTAGTGAAGAAAGTGGATTTTTAGATTTTGGACAAAAGTACCCATTATTTATAGTTGATCCAATAGATGGAAGTCTAAATGCTAAAAGGGGTATACCATACAGTGCTTTTTCTATTGCTTATTCTACATCAGATTCAAGCGACTTCATAAATGAAGCGTATGTTTTAAATCTATCAACATCAGATGAGTTTTTTGCTTCTAAATCTAATGGTGCTTATTTAAACGGTAAACAAATAAAAAAACTCTCACTAAAAAATTACATTGCAGCAATTGAAGGAATAAAGCGACAAACTAATTTAGATGATTTAAAAAAAATCTATAAAAGCTTTTATCGTGTAAGATCAATGGGTAGTGTGGCACTAGATTTGTGTTATTTAGCCTGTGGCAGGATAGATGTTTTTTTTCATATTCAGCCTTCCAGAATCATAGATTTTGCAGCTGCAAAACTTATAGTTGAAGAATCAGGCGGTGTTTTGCTGGAATTTGAATCCAAAAACCTGTATAATGTTCCAATAGACCAGGAAAAACACAAACCATTTTGGGCTGTAGCTGAGTTGACAAATATTGATGAGTTTTATAACAAGGTTTTTATGGAGGAAAGTCAATGAAAAAATCATTATTTATTGTTTTATTTGTTTTATTTTTTGTACAAAATGCATTCTCAAAACCACTTGTTGTTACAAGTACCTATATTTTAAGTGCCCTTACAAAACAAATTGGTCAAAATAAAATAGATACACAATTTATTGTACCAGAAAACGCAAACCCTCATTTCTTTAATCCAACACCAAAAGATGTACAGGAATTATCCAAAGCAAATTTATTTATTGGCGTTGGTTATGGTTTTGAATTCTGGTTTAATAAAGTAAAAAATAATATAAAAGGTAATATTTTAATGCTTTCAGACTATTACACAAATCCCATTGGAAAAAAAGTATTAAAAGGACAAACAATCGCAAACCCTCATATTTGGCTTGATATGAATTTTGTTAAAAATACTGCAGTATTTGAAATTGCAAAACATTTATGCAAAATTGACTCAAAAGACTGTCAATTTTTTATGCAAAACGCCAAACATTTAAGTCAACAAATATCGCATATTCAGACAAATTATGAAAATCTATTTAAAAATAAAAATATATGCATTATTGAAGTAGATCCTGCATTTGATTATTTTCTTGAAAGCTTTGGTCAAAAACCATGCGCTAAAATGCTTGAAGAAGGCTCAGGCGAACTTTCAATAGGAAATTTCAAACTTTTAGAAAATTGCAAATGCAAAAAAGGTATTGCAATCTATGCTTTTAGATCAAAACAAGCTCAAACAATAGCCAAGGAAAAACATTACAAACCAGTATACTTAAGCCCACTTGGAAACTCAAAAAACAATAATCAAGATAGCTACACAAAATTACTTAAGTACAATTTAGAAGAATTAAAACGTGCTATAAATGATTGAGTTTCAAAATGTCAGTTTGATTTACGATAAAAAACCGGTAATTGATAATATAAGTGCTATTATTAAAACTTCAGAATTTGTAAGCATAATTGGACCAAACGGAGCAGGCAAAACTTCTTTAATTAAAATTATGCTAGGGCTAATTAAGCCAACAAGTGGAAAAGTATTGATTGAAGGAAAAGACCCTAAAGATTATATTGCAAAAAACAAAGTATCATATTTACCTCAGCAAACAAGTATAAACTGGTCTATGCCTCTTAGGGTAATAGACATTATGCTTATAGAAAATTTCAAACCATTTAGTGTTTTTAAAAAACCAGATAAACATGTAGTTGAAAATGCAAGATTGATGCTTGATAGATTTGGGATTTTAGATATTGAAAATAAATACTTAAAAGAATTATCTGGTGGTCAAAAGCAAAGAGTAGAACTGGGAAGATGTCTACTTAAAAAACCAAAAATCTTAGTATTAGACGAACCCAACACAGCTCTTGATGCTGTATTCAATGAAAAAATGTATAACATTTTGGTTGAAGAAAAACAAAAAAATAATACAACTATCATTTTAGTTAGCCATGATATAGGTGCTGTAAGTAGGTTTGTGGATAGGATTATGTGTTTAAATGTAAAGCTACACTGTAGCGAAAAACCAGAAAATATAGATTACTCAAAACTTGTTTCTGTATTGTATGGCTCTGACACAAATATTGTTGTGCATTCAAATGGGTGTGAATCATGTCAATTTTACAAAACCAAATAATACTGGATGTTTTTATCAAATCGTTAATTGTAGGCATTAGTTTATCAATACTGCTATCAATTTTGAGTTATTTTATAGTTTTGCAACGATTAAATTTTTTAGGTGTTGGCATATCACATTCCGTTTTTGGGGGTCTTGCCTTTAATTACCTTTTTGGTTTAACCACACTTTTTTTACCAGTTGGGTTTGCTACCCTAACTGCTTTACTTATAGGCATTTTGTATAGAAAGGGTTTAAGCAAAGACAGCGCTATAAATGTAATGTTCGTTTTTACAATGGCTTTGGGCGCTGTAGTATTGAGTTTTTCTTCAGGGTACTCAGCAAATATACTTGGAATGCTATTTGGCGATATATTAGCTATAAACAACGGTGATATAATTTACTCAATAATTCTTTTGTTAATTGGACTTATTCTGTTTAGCTTATTTTTTTCACATATGCAACTTATAACATTTAATGAAGAATTGGCAAAAATAAATGGTATAAATGTTGATTTATTTTATTATCTTTTTTTGATTTTTTTGGGAATCGTAATTGTATTAAGTGTAAAATTAATAGGCATAATACTTGTTAATGCCTTTTTGGTATTGCCAGCTCTAAGCGGCATGAATATGGCAAGAAGCTATAAAAGCGTCCTTTTGTGGTCGATTTTATTTTCTATTATTTCATGTATAAGCGCTATTTTTATCTCATATTATCTAAACACTCCATCTGGAGCTACAATTGTAATAACATTTTTTATTTTATGGCTATTCAGTTCAATATTCAATAAAATCACAAGGAGGCTATAGATGAAAATCGCTGTACCTGTAAAGGATAATTCTCTGGAAATTTTTCCAAGAACCGGTCAAGCACCCTATTTTGCAATATTTAACGATTCTACATTTAGCCATCTAATTAAAAACCTTATTGAAGAACACGAAGAAAAAGAAGAAGATAGCTCCAAAGATCATGTTGAATTTCATAGAAAACAGGTTGAAGCACTTGGTGATATTGACGCAGTTTTGGTTTTAAAGATAGGTAAGCACATTAAACAGGCACTTGAAGAAAAAAATATACAGATAATCGAATTTCCAAATAGCGATTATAAAAACGCAAAAGAACTAATAGAAAACTATTTTAACAACAAAAAATAAAAAATCAAAATTATACTTGACATATGTCCAAATAAGACTTATATTCTTTATGGGCATATGACCATAAAGGAGGTTGAGTGAGGGGTCGTTGGCGCAGAAGGTTTATAGAATATAAACCTCAAGTTAAATGCTTTAAGCCATGTAGTATGCCTTTTAATGAAGTAGATGTAAATGTGCTTTTGCACGATGAACTTGAAGCTCTAAGGCTTGCTGATTATGAAGGCTTATATCAGGAAGAATGCGCACAGCGTATGAATATTTCTCGCACTACATTTGGAAGAACAATAGAAAGTGCAAGAAAAAAGGTAGCAGATTGTCTAATAAATGGCAAAGCTTTAGTTATTGAAGAAGGAGGTGATACCAATGAGAGTAGCAATACCAACCAGTGATGGCAAAAATATATCAAAGCATGTAGCGCTAAGCAAGTACTTTAATATCTACGAAAATAATCAATTAGTTTCTCAAATTCAAAACCCGCTTATTGAAAATATAAAAGAGCAAGAAGTCTCACACTCGCACAATGGCAGGGGCCTGGGTGCTGGAAGAATTATACCAGCACTACTTGCAAGGCAAAATGTAGGTGCGTTTTTAGCAAGAGAAATTGGAGATGGAATGAGGTACAATTTAGAGCAATCTGGCATAAAATGCATTGAAACGCAAGAAAAAAACATCGATGAAGCATTAAAAATGATTAATTAGGAGGTGTGGTATGCCATTTGGAGATGGAAGAGGACCACTTTGGGCTAGCGATAGTACATATGCACAGGGAAGGGGCTTCGGAAGAGGTATGGGAAGAGGTTTAGGTAATGGTTTTGGAAGAGGTATGGGTTTAGGTTATCGCGCAGGCTATAATAAAGAATACCTAGAAGAAGAAAAACGCTACCTTCAAGAACGCATAAAAGAAATCGACTCTTTGCTTAACCGCTAAGTATTTCTAAAGAAGGCGACCCCGCCTTCTTTAGAATAAATTAAATTTCACGCTAAACATAGGCATATCGCATTTAATAAACAGACAGGTTTGTTGGTAAAGTTTTTCTATACCGCTTTCAGATAAAGAAACACTATATACTGGTACAAGAAAAACATTCGTTGGTGTAAAATTTAAATTAAAGTACAATTTTCTGTAGTTATCGGCAAATAAAATATTGTCAGTTAGCTCTTCTACGAAAGAATCCATTTTATATTCTTTTTCGTTTATTATAATTTGCTTATCAAAAAATGCACTTAAAAAAGTAAAGTTTAGCTCTTCATATAAAACTACGTTCTGAGGATTGTAGACGTCAACTATTAAGCTATTATTGTCCATGGTGTACGATTTTCGAATATCAAAACTTTTATTTTCTAGGTGTAAACTATATTCCAAAGCTTTTGCACTGTATTTAAGTATTTCATTATTCTGATCAAAAGAACTCTCAAAAATCTCTTTTATTGTCAAATCTTTTTTAACAATATGATCAACAAAGCTATATCTGTTATTTTTATCATAAAAAATAGAATTTTCTAAATTATCTTTAGCAATTATTTGAGAATGTATGCTTTCAACGTTAGAGTTTTGTTTTTTGTAATCTATTTTTGTATGGTAGAATTCTTTATGTCTTTTTACTGTGTTTGTTATATTGAAATTAAAAGGTTTTATGTCAAACTCAAAAATTGAACCACTATAATTAGGTTTAACAAAAACATTAAAAATACTATTGCTCAAAACATACTCAACACAATAATCATTATCTATATCAGCCAAAGTTACAGTATTTTCAAAATTAGCCGCAGATATAATATTTTCGTAAACTGCATTTCTTAAGTGTGGCATATAGAGACCACCAAAAATACCATGCCAATAAGCGTCATTGCATTGTGCATCAAAAAATTGTTCAGTTTTTTGTTTATCTTTCATGTCTAAAAATTGTTTTACAAATAATACACGCTTATGCATGTTATTGGCTTCATCATATTTTGCCAAAAAATTGCGCCATGTGCCACCTTGTATGAAATGTTTTTGAGAGTCATACAAATTTATAGATTTAATTTTGTCCATATACTCATTGTATTGTTTTTGAGCCTCAAAACCTAAAGCCCACTCACCAAGTTCAGTGTATGAACCAGTTGGTGGGTTAGCTCTTTTAAGTAAACCAGTGTAATTCGCGAAAAAATATTTTGGCAAAACAAACTCTACAACGTTGTTAATCTGATTTAAAAAATTCTCTAACCAGGCGCTTTTGTAAACCCAATCGTATGTACCCGGCCAAATACCAAATTTTTCACCATCATCCGCAAACACAAAAAATGATTCATCGTCAAAATTATTAAAGTAATCAATTGTTTCTTGAGGTTGTCTAAAAGGTATAGTATAGCGTAAAACTTCATTTGAAGCCAAAAGTTTAA
Source organism: Desulfurella sp. (assembly GCF_049977265.1). Lineage (GTDB taxonomy): Bacteria > Campylobacterota_A > Desulfurellia > Desulfurellales > Desulfurellaceae > Desulfurella. The sequence continues at coordinate 60,838 of NZ_JBMFGQ010000003.1, forward strand.
CCTTTGAAAAAAGATTGTCTGCAACAAAAACTGTATTTAGAATCTCACTTTCTTGAACGCCACAGCGTTTTAAATGGATATCATCTATTACTACATACTCAAGCGGATCAATGACGCTTGGCAAATCTGGCTCCCAAGCGCGCTCAGCAAGCCATATTCCAGAAGGCTTGCAACCAAATAAATCATAAACCAAATTATTCATGTATTCAATCTGAGCTTTTGACGAATCAAAATCCCAAACTGGCAAAATACTTTCTGCAAAGCTTCCACCAAGTATCTCTACCTTGTTTTTGGATACGAGCTGCCTGATAAGATTAATAAAATCGGGCTTGTTTTTTGCAAGCCATCTTAAAAGCGGGCCAGAATAGTGAATTGCAAACTTAAAGCTGTCAAACTTAGAGGCTACTTCAAGAAATGGTAGGTAAGCTTTATTAAAAGCTTCCTCAAATACACTATCAAAATTGCCTATAGGTTGGTGATTGTGTACTACAAAGATAAATTTCTTCACTTTTGCACCATCCAGTTAAAAATTTTTAATTTTAATGGCAGTAAATTACGAATATTTGAACTTTTATATAACTTATCCAAATCATACAAAATAGAAAGTAAACTTTCAAGTTTTTTTTTACCCAAAATGCTTAAAATTCTTTTATAGTATGGTTTTGACGGTTCCATTAAATTGTAAAATTCTAAAAAAGCATTAAAAAAGATTGTAGAAAGCATTGCAATTAATATTAAAGGATAATCGTTGTATTTATCTAAAAAAGTACTAAAAAGCTGAAAATTTCTGTGTATAATTGCATCTACTGCTTCAAAATTTGATATTTCGTTTTCTAAAAAATCAATTTCGGTTTTATATTCCGACAAAATAAGTTTTTCAGCTAATATATAAAGTGCAGTTGCATTGTTATAAAAGTCACTATTACTAATTTTTTCTATAAAGTTACTATCTAAATTTTTTATTTTGCTTTTTAAGTAAGCCTTTATCTCTTGTTTTGTAAGCGGTCTAAAGTTTACTATTGAATCTGATTTTAGCTTATTTGAACATTTTATTGGATCTATTATTATTATGTTATTTAATGGCTTAATATGAATAAGCTGTTCAAGCTCAAAGTTCAATCTTACATGCTTTATTACTTTTGTGCTAAATAAATCATCTGAACACAAATGAGCAACATCACTTGAAAACTGCTCAAAAGTCATATAAAAAAATTTTTGTATCTTCAAATTCTCTGGTTTAGATAATCTATCAATATATGTGCGTTTTAAAAAGTAATCGTCACTATTAAAAATATAAAGATTTCTGATTTTTCTTTCAGAAATCTCTTTTTTTAACTCGTCTTGATTCATAAGCATAACTAACAAAAGCTTTAATAAGTGGATGAGAGTTCAATGGTTTTGATTGAAATTCTGGATGAAATTGAACGGCAATAAAAAAAGGATGATTTTTAAGTTCTACAATTTCAATAAGTTTATCATCTGGGCTTTTACCACTAAATATAAACCCTGCTTCTTCAAATAATTTCATATAGGAAGTATTAAACTCATACCTATGTCTGTGTCTTTCGTAAATTAATGTTTGATTGTAAATCTTGTGTGCAAGAGTGTTTTCTTCAATAACACAAGGGTAACTACCAAGCCTCATTGTGCCACCAAGTTTCTTGGAGTTTCCTTCAATATAAATACCATCTTTAACCCATTTATCTGCAATGTGAATAACTTGATTTGGGCTTTTTTCATCAAATTCTTGAGAATTTGCATCTAACTTTAAAACATTTCTTGCAAACTCAATTACAGCTGTTTGCATACCAAGGCAAATTCCAAGATATGCTATGGAATTTTCCCTTGCATATTGAATTGCCATGACCTTTCCATCAATACCCCTTGAGCCAAAGCCGCCTGCAACCAAAATCCCATCAACACCATTAAGTAGACTTACGCCATCTTTTTCCAATTCTTCGGAATCAACCCAGCGCAAATTTACCTTTATATTTAAACTACCACCACAATGCACAAAAGACTCGATTAAACTTTTATAGGCTTCTTTTAGCGAAACATACTTACCAACAAAAGCAATTTCTACTGCATCTTTTGGATACTTAATAGAATGAACCATTTTTTTCCATTCATTTATATCAACACCGTTATCTGGCAAATCAAGTTTTTCTAATACAGCAATATCAAGACCTTCCTGGTTTAGCGCAACGGGTACTTCATAAACTGTATCAACATCACATGCATTAATTACATAATTTTTATCGACATTACAAAACAATGCAATTTTTTGTTTTAGTGCATCATCAAGGGCAATCTCGCTTCTTGCAATAATTATATCTGGCTGAATACCCAATGATTGTAGCTCTTTGACGCTGTGTTGCGTAGGTTTGGTTTTTAGCTCATCTGTGACTTTAATGTATGGAACAAGCGTAACATGTATGAATACAGCATTTTTGCTACCAAGTTCTAACTTTAGCTGCCTAATAGCCTCTAAGTACGGCAACCCTTCAATATCACCAATTGTTCCACCAATTTCTACAAGCAAAATATCTTTATTCAAAGCAGCTTTTTTAATACGTTGTTTTATCTCATCTGTGATGTGAGGTATAACTTGAACAGTAGCTCCCAAATAATCGCCTCTTCGCTCTCTTTCAATAACGCTATAATATACTTGCCCTGTGGTAAAATTATTATCTTTGGTTAGCTTTAAGCCAGTAAAGCGCTCATAATGGCCTAAATCCAAATCTGTTTCTGAGCCATCGTCTAAAACATATACTTCTCCATGTTGATATGGATTCATAGTACCAGGATCTATATTGATATAAGGATCAATTTTTAGCATAGAAATATTGAAACCTCTTTTTTTTAGCAAAAAACCCAAAGAAGAACTTGATATACCTTTTCCTAAAGATGAAACAACACCACCTGTTATAAAAATATACTTAGTATCCATAGATTACCTCTTTTTCTAAGATAAAAATAAACACATCTCAATTATACCACAATAGTAATTTTTTACAAAAACTATTCGACTTTCTTTGGAAACGTCAACCTAAACAAACTGCCTAAACCAACCGTACTTTCTAATTCAATAAAACCATTATAAAGCAACACAAGATGTTTGACAATAGCAAGACCAAGCCCACTGCCCTTGCTTTTAATCTTATAAAAACGCTCAAATATCTTTTCCTGTTGGTTTTTTTCAATTCCTATGCCGCTATCTTCAACTTCAAAAAAATAAAAATTATCATCTTCATAACATTTTAGTTTTATATAACCTTCTTTTGTATAAAAAAATGCATTGTCAAGCAAATTGTTTAATATTGTTTTTAAGTGGTATTCATTAAAAGGGATTGTTTTTAGTGAACATTCTTTTATAAATTCAATATTTTTGCTACTTATTAAGTGATTAATGTTTAGCTCTAAAAGCAAAGACTCAATATTCACATCCGTCAAGTTATCGGTAGAGTGCTTAAAATGTTCAATCTCAGCTAACTGCAAAATATTATTTATCAAATCATTTAAATTTAGAGCATTTTTGTGTATGTATTTCAAAAATTTGCTTTGATCCTTTTTGTCTATATCTTTATTCAACAGTAAAGTCTCTGCGTAACCAACAATACTTGTAATTGGGGTCTTGAGCTCGTGTGATGCATTTGAAAAAAAATTCATTTTCATAGCTTGGTAAGATTCTTCTTTGGTTATATCTTCGATTATTATTATATAACCATTTTCTATTGAAATTTTGTTGAATTTTAAAATTTTATGCTCAAATTCAACTTTTTGAAAATTCTCTTTTATAAACTTATCAAAAAGTGCCAATACTTTATAATTTTTCCAGCCATCAATTATAGATTGTCCCTGCTCTATATTGCAACCGAAAATAAAAGAAATGTAGCTATTTGATAATATAACTGTATTTTTGCTATCAACAAGCAAAACGCCTAGTTTAATATTTTCTATAATTTTTAAAAGATTTGATCTGTGAAGACTAAGTTTATCAATTTTTTGAGATTGTCTTTCACTAATCTTACTAACAATGGGAAAAACTCTAAAAAAAACATTACCATGATTTTGAAAACTTTCTTGAATAAAATGGCTAAATCCTTCTATAAGTATAATTGTTAGAATAGCATATAAAATTAAACTTAAAAAAAATAAATGAAATAAATGAAAAACAGCTAAACTAATAAGAAAATTAAATAATAAAATCAAAAAAAATAAAAATTTATAAAATAAGGCCATAACCTACTTTTGGCTTTGACTTGATTATATCTGATTTAGTACCCAATTTTTTACGCAAAGATGATATATGAACATCAACTGTCCTGGTTTGCACTTGACTATCGTAACCCCAAACTTTTGTAAATAACTCTTCACGTGAAAAAATTTTATTGGGGTTTGATAAAAAAAGTCTCAAAACTTCAAATTCTTTAGTCGTTAAATCAATGATTTTATTGTCTAAATATGCACTAAATGTATTTAGATCAAGCTCTATGCCATTAAATATTAGTTTATTATCTTTTTTTTCAATTCTTCTTAATAATGCTTTTATCTTAGCTATTAAAACTTTTACAGAAAATGGCTTGACAATGTAATCGTCTGCTCCATCTGCAAGCAATTTTGTTATTATACTTTCTTGCGATTTTGCACTCAAAATAATTATAGCAATGTCTTTGTACTCATTTTTAGATTTTAATAATCTAAGGAAATCTTCCCCTTGCAAACCAGGAAGCATAAGATCCAATATTATAACATTGGGTATAAAATCCTTCAAAAGAAGCATTGCATAATTGGCATCACCTGCGATAACTGTTTTGAAGCCTTCTTTGTTTAAGTTGAATTCAATTAAGTGAGATATTGTTTCTTCATCTTCTACAATTAGTATATTAAACATTTCTTATAAATCTTTGATGCGTTTGTGCTTAAAAATTTCACCCGTTGCTATATAAAGTGATAATTCTGCAATATTTGTAGCTTCATCTGCAATACGCTCTATAGCGCGTGCTATAAAAATCATTGGTATAGTCAAAATTGAAGCATTTTGCTCATTTGTCATCTGTGCCATCTCTTTAATTATAGATAACTCACATTTATCAACATAATCATCGCTTTTTATAACAGAAATAGCTTTAGAATAATCTTTAGAAAAAAAGGAATCAAGTGCTGTTTCAAGCATAATAATAGTCTTGTCTTTCATATTGGAAATTTCACTCGTATCAACTCTAAAATCTACAAAATCAATTTTTTCTACCCATTCTGCAATATTTGTAGCATTATCAGCAATACGCTCCAGAAATGTATTGATTTTTAAAGCAGATAAAACAATCCTTAGATCTTCAGCCAAAGGCCACCTTAGGGCTATTAAGTTTGCACAAAACTCATCTATATCATTATCCAAAGCATCGACTTCATCATCAAGTTCTTTTACTTTTTGAGCCAACTCCAGGTCTTTATTTATTAATGAATCAATAGAGTAAATAAACATACGTGTAGCTGCCTGTGCCATATTTGAAATTTTTACCCTCAATTGTCTTAAATCTTCATCTAACAGTCTCATATATGCTCCTATCCAAACCTACCCATGATGTAATCTTGTGTTTTTTTATCTTTTGGGTTTGTAAACATTATATTTGTTTTATCGTACTCAATAACTTCACCATCCATTAAAAAAAGTGTATATTCAGATACACGAGCTGCTTGTTGCAAATTATGTGTTACTGCTATAATAGTCAACTTTTTCGAAAGTTCAACCATTAAATCTTCAATTTTTGATGTTGATATAGGATCAAGTGAAGCGGTAGATTCATCAAACACCAAAACTTCAGGGTCAACTGCAATTGCACGTGCAATGCACAATCTTTGCTGCTGACCACCGGATAAATTTGTGGCAAGCTTATCAAGTCTATCTTTTACTTCATCCCAAAGTGCAGCATTTTTTAGGGCTTTTTCTACTCTATCTTTTAATTCTTTTTTATTCTTTATACCTTTTAATTTTAAACCAAATGCAATGTTTTCGAAAATTGACATAGGAAAAGCGGTAGGTTTTTGAAAAACCATACCAACTCTATCTCTTAACTCTATCAAATCTATTTTAGGATCCAAAATATTTGTATCATCAATAAAAATTTCACCTTCGTATCGATTATTTGCATATAAATCATGCATACGGTTAAAACACCTTGCAAGCGTAGTTTTGCCGGATCCAGATGGTCCAATGAGTGCCAAAATCGTGTTTTCTTTCACGCAAAAATTTAGATCTTTTAAAGCAATCTTGTTGCCATAATAAAAATTAAAATTCCTTACATCAATTTTTTGTTTCCCATCGATTTTACAAATATATTTCAACGACTAAACCTCCAATAAGAAAACAATCTGCTTGCAATATTAAATAACAAAACGCTAAAAGTCAAAATTATTGCGGCAGCCCATGCTAAATGGTGCCAGCTATCATATGGTCCCATAGCGTAATCATACATTGTTACAGTTAGAGTTGCTATAGGTTTGTTTAGTTTGTAACTTTCAAAATTACTGTTAAATGATGTAAACAAAAGCGGAGCCGTCTCACCTAAAATTCGCGATATAGCAAGCAATATAACACTCACTATACCAACAATAGCTTCTTTTGCTACAACTTTAAAAATTACTATGTACTTTGGTGCCCCAAGTGCATAAGCTGCTTCTCTTAACTCATTTGGCACAAGCTTTAATATATTATCTATAGAGCTTATTACAATTGGTATCATAAGCAAAGCAAGCGCAATAGAACCTGCAATAACAGAAAAGCCACCCATTGGCACAACGACCAACGCATAAACAAAAATACCTATTATTATGGAAGGAATACTTGTCATGGCATCAGAAACATTCCTAATAACATTAGATAAAAAACTATCTTTGCCATATTCACTCAAATATATACCACCAAGTATGCCAGTTGGTATACCAAGCAGTGATGCTAAACCTACAACTTCCAATTGGCCAAAAATAGCAAACTTTAAACCACCACCTTCATCTCCAGGTGATACAGCATTTTGTGTAAATACAGACCAGTTAATATAATGAAAGCCTTTTTCAATTAAACTGACAATTATCCAAAACAAAAAAAATAATCCAATAAATGCACTAATTGTAGAAATAGATAATCCAATATAATTTTTTATTTTGCGTTTTCTCATTTTAATTTCCCGTTTTTCTCAAAAAAAACATTTTTGATCCAATAATCAAAAGAAAACTCAGCAAAAATAAAATAAGAGCCAATAAATACATTGAGGATAAATATAAATGAGAACTTGCTTCTGTAAACTCATTTGCAATTGTTGCAGTAACTGTAGTGGTTGCAGACATTAATGATGTAGGAAGACTGTCCTGATTTCCTATAACAAATGTTACAGCCATAGTTTCTCCTATTGCCCTTCCTAAACTTATAAGCACAGCGCCAATGATAGCACTTTTTGAATATCTAAACATAACTTTTGAGATAGTTTCCCATTTTGTTGCACCAAGCGCATATGCAGATTCTTTAAGTAAATCTGGTGTTATTTTTAGTGCGTCTCTAGCCAGCGCTGCAGTAAATGGTATGATCATTATTGCGAGCACAACACTGGCCGTAAATAGACTTACACTCGAAGAATACCCATAAAAATATTGGCCAATAACAGGCAGTTTTGCAAGTGTAGAATTAAATAACGGTTGTACATATTTTTCAATCAATGGACCTAAATAAAATAGACCCCAAAAACCATAAATTACACTAGGAATAGCTGCAAGCAATTCTATAGCTATCCCAATTGATGTTTTTAAAAAATTTGGACAAATTTCAACTAAAAAAATTGCTATACCAAGTGCTATAGGTATAGCAATAATAGCCGAAATAACTGTTGTTAGAAATGTGCCAACAAGAGCAATCAAACCACCAAATTTATCAAAAGCAGGGGACCATACGTTGCTTGTTATAAAGCTAAAAAAACCAAAATGGCTTATCGCATCCTTTGAATTTATATACAAAACTAAAAACAAACCAAAGATTACAAGTAAAGCAAGATATGCAAAAAACATAGAAATATGCTTGAGAAAAAAATCTATTATAATAAACTTCTTCTTCATTGTTTATCCAACTTTTAAAAAATAGGGAAGACACCTCCCCTATTTTTTAAAATTTATTTTCACCTAAATACTTAAATATCAAATTCTTTGCAGACTGTGGCAGTGGAATATAGCCTAAACTTTCAGCAGCTTTGTCACCATGAGCAAAACCCCACTTGAAAAAGTTCACTGCCTCTTTATGTTGAGGAATTAGTTGCTTTGGTATAAGTACAAAAGTACCAGAAACAATTGGCCATGTTTTTGCACCTGGCTGGTTAACTAAAGCTTCACAGAAACCATTATTTGCTTGCCATTTTGCTTTTGCTGCTGCCTCTTTAAATGCCGCAACACTTGGTATAACCCATTTACCTGCTTTGTTTTGCAATTCTACGCTTGTTAGATGA